>JAHEZR010000026.1 GCA_023251005.1 Ignavibacteriota bacterium
TATTTCAGTGCACACGCGGCAAATGTCTCGTACGTTCCCTGTAAAATCCCTTGTGTCCCGATGTAAATCCATGAGCCTGCCGTCATCTGACCGTACATCGTGAGCCCAAGTGCTTCGAGGCGTCGAAATTCGTTCCACGTTGCCCACTTCGGCACAATCATGGCGTTGGAAATGAGGACCCGCGGCGCGTCCGGATACGTTTTGATGATCCCAACTGGTTTTCCGGATTGGACAAGAAGGGTCTCGTCGTTCTCGAGATTTCTAAGTGAGCGGACGATCGCCTCGTAGCATTCCCAATTCCGGGCAGCCTTGCCCGTGCCGCCATAGACGATCAGCTCATCGGGCTTTTCGGCGACCTCGGGATCGAGGTTGTTCATCAGCATTCGAAGAGCGGCCTCCTGAATCCATCCCTTACACGAAATCCTGCCGCCACGTGGCGCGCGTATTGAGGCGCGTTGGAGCGTTTCGACTGCGACTGCTCCATTCGTTTCGTTGCTAAATTCATCCATCTAAATTATTCCTGCGGAAGAATTCCATGACGATCATGTTTTCGAGAACGGTCTTCGTCCGGTTGTTACAGCTTGTACCCAATCTTCCTTAAGAATTCCTTCCTCACCTTGACATCTTCTTCTGTCTCAACGCCCTTTGTCTTCACGCCGTCGATCACGCCGAGGATTCCGCGACCCCGTTCCGTCTCTGCGATGATGACTTCCACGGGGTTTGACGTAGCGCAATAGATGTGGCAAACTTCGGGGACATTCTTGATCGTGTTGAGGATATTCACGGGGAAGCCGCTTTCGATAAAGAGGATGAAGCAATGGCCACAGGCAAGATTCATTGCATTCTTTTTCGCGAGGTCGATGAGTATGGGATCGTTCCCGACCCAGCGAACCAGCGCTGGCCCTGAAGATTCGCAGAACCCGAGGCCGAATTTCATCTGAGGGACAGTCGAAACGATCGCTTCGTAAATATCTTCCACAGTCTTGATGAAATGGGACTGTCCCAGGATAAAATTGGTGGCTTCGGGTTTCTCTATCCTAACGACCTTGAGATCCATCGGTCCTCCAGAGATACAACCAGATTCATTTTTTGGGATTCAAGATGCAAGCGCGTGGGTGGAAGTAGGGATTAGATTTTCCTTCGTCTGCTACTTATGCCATTCTTCTCATGAGGTCAAGAGTGAGAAGCCATTTCAAAACCCCTTTTCCCTTCTCGATGGGGATCGGGGTCTCGACGAGCGCGAGGCTTCCTTTCTTGATTTCAACGTGCGAGTACGTCTTGCCGTTTATCAGTAGTGAAATGAAGGCGCTGAGATGCGGCTCGTGACCGACGAGAAGAACGTGGTCGTATTTCAACTCATTCAGTTGTTTGATCAGCTCGAGATGATCAGAGCCGGGGATGAGGTACTCCGTCATCGAGAACTTTTTGACATTCAGGTCTTTCTCGATAATTTTTGCTGTTTGGATTGAGCGTTCGAGCAGGCTGGAGATAATCGCGTCAAAAGTGACCTTTAGTGATTTCAAGGTTTTTGCGATGGTAGCGGATTGCTCTTTTCCGACTGACGAGAGAGGTCTCTCACGATCTTCATAGCCTTGCTCGATGGCTTCGCCGTGTCGTAGGATGTAGAGGAGCATGGTGGTGAGAGAGACTGGTGCGAATAGGTCAGTACAAGATTACAGAATTTCCTTGAGCCGCTCCGGTGGACGAGCGAGGATCGCTCGCTTCCCTTTTTCGATGATCGGTCGCTGAATGAGGTCCGGGTGCTTTACCATGAGATCGATGAGCTGATTATCCGACAAGTCTTTTTCTGCCAACTTCAATTGCTTATAGATCGGTTCTTTTGCACGGAGAAGGTCCCTCGGTCTCATTCCCATCTTTGAGAGAAGTTCTTTCAGCTTTGTTTTCGGGATAGGTTCAAGATAGTAATTGACCGAGTCAAAGTCCACCCCGGCTTCCTGAAGCATTCTCATGACGGTGCGGCAGGTGGTGCAGGTAGGTTTCTGGTAAATCGTGAGTTTTTCCACTCTTGCTTTCACTTCGTTAATTCGGATCACGGAATGAGGGCGATCTTCCCAAAGTGTTTTCCTTCTTCGATTAGGCGATGTGCCTCTCGCACTTCTTTCAACGGTATGATTCGGTCGATCACAGGTTTCAATTTTCCCTCTTCGACAAATTTAAAAATTTTGATCAAGTGACCTTTCTTTCCCATCGTTGATCCGAGAATCTGGAGCTGCTTGTAAAAGACGTACCGCAAATCCGTAACCGCTTCATAGCCGGAAGTTACCCCGCAGGTGACGAGTCTACCGCCCTTCGTGAGGCTCTTGATGTTTTCGTCCCATACGCTTTTTCCGACGTGGTCAATGATGACCTCTACTCCTTTTTTTGAAGTGAGGCGACGAACTTCCTCGCGGACGCTTTGTCTTCTGTAATTAATGACTTCATCTGCGCCCAAATCTTTTGCCTTTACTACCTTTTCCTCCGTGCTTGTCGTTGCGATCACTCGTGCACCGAATAGCTTCGCAATTTGGATCGCAGCGCTTCCTATTCCGCTACTCGCGCCGATCACCAGCACGTCCTCACCTGGTTTTACCTTTGCTTTGTCCACGAGCATCTGCCATGCAGTGAGGAAGACCAGGGCACTGGCTGCGGCTTCTTCAAAAGTAATCTTATCACTAAGAGGAAGAACGTTTCGTCCCGGCACTGCAAGGTATTCGGCATACGCGCCATTTCGATGCTCGCCAATCAGAACATAGTCCTTGCACAGATTGTCATCTCCATTCAGGCAATGAGTGCAGTGCCCACACGAAATTCCCTGAGCAACAACGACACGGTCACCAACTTTGGCGTGGGTTACTGCATCTCCTTTGTCCGCGACAATTCCTGCTGCGTCGACTCCAGGGATCATTGGCAGCTCGAATCGAACGCTAGGCAATCCCTGACGAACCCACAGGTCGATGTGGTTCACCGACGTCGCTTTGACATTGACGAGGACTTCATCAGACCCGATCTTCGGAGTCGGAATGTCCTCGTAAATGAGTTTATCAATACCGCCGTGCTCGTGTATTCGAACGCATTTCATCTTTTGATGCCTTGCCTCAATTTTCCTCAATCACTTCCTAACTTAGGATTAGCAGGAACAAATTGGACCTCTTCGACCTGGATTTCATCATCTCCCAATCGAATTCCTCTGATCGCCACAGTCATCTTCTCCCCTGCGATGCGATGCCATTCGTCTCTCTCTTCCACTTCCGCTCGACCAACGAGCGTGAGCTCCCTGTTGCCGCCCGGTTTTATTCTCACAGGACTAAATGGAACAAATTTATCATTGAATTGATATCCGAACCTCTTGGACGAGACCTTCACCCGAGCGTGATCGAAGGAAAGGATCTTCTGACTACCATTTTCCACTTTCACAGTAATTGTCGTCAAGATGTCATCATCGAGGGAATAATTTGCTGTGAATTCATACGTGATCTTGTTCTCTCTGTCTCTAACGACATACGTCAAGCATTTACAGTCATTGTTTGAGACTCGGAAGTCAAAGGTGTGCATCGAAGCGCAACCCAATAGAATTACAGACAGGATTATTGTGTTAATGGTTAGTGTGCACAGCGAGGTCATGACCACTTCTCACTTAGTCTTTCTTCCAGGAGTTCTTTAAGGACGGTCGCCTCTCTCTTCGATGGATTGAGAAAGAATTTCTCTCAAGTGTCTCTTTGTATTTTCCATGTGTGTACCGCTTCAGCAAACGCGTTAGCATTTCGGGCACTGGTAGAACCTGTCAAAATCCAGGGCAGATTTTTCAGGCAAACAATCTTCGATTGTCTCTTAACGTTCTCTCTTCTTGATCACTGTCTCACCGTGAAAATCCTTCTTAAAGCTATCGGCATCTCGATCGCTCCCAACGACATCGCCATAGTGCATCGGGATGGCGATCTTCGGCTTAAAGGTGTTCGCGGCTTCGGCGGCCTCCTTGGCATTCATCGTATACGTTCCACCGCATGGGAGGAGAGCGATGTCCACCTTCAACGAGTTCAGCTCCGGAATAAAGTCTGAATCGCCGGCGTGGTAGATTGTTTGTCCCCTGCTGAGCGTGATCACGTAGCCCACCCAATTGTTTGATTTGGGATGGAAACTCTTTTTTAGATTATAAGCAGGCACGGTTGAGATTTTTAGTTTCCCGATCTCAAGTGACTGATTTGGAGCGACGATCTTCACCGTTCCTTTCAATTCCGCGGCGACGTCTTTCGGAGCCACGAAGATTGTTCCGTCCTTCTTGATCTTGTCGATGTCTTCATGAGAAAAGTGATCGAAATGAGCATGGGTAACCAAAATCACATCTGCCTTTGCCAACTTTCCCGAAGGGAGTTTCCACGGATCAATGTAAATCTGCTTTTCCTGGTCTTCGATTCGAAACGCCGCTTGACCGTACCAGTGGATATTCTCAACATTCATTGTGGCCCCCTTTCTTTGCGAAGGACTCTCTTCACTACAAAGGAGCAAAAGGAAAAGAGAGATGCCGTATATCAGAAGCATCATGCTCGTTCTCTCTTCTAATTTAATGGCCCAATTGCTTTCTCTACCGCCTGTAAGAGTTTGCCGCCTTTGACAAGGTTGAGTGACTTTTCAATATCATTAAAGAGGATGCGGTCTTCCTCAAGATGAGGGATGTACTTTCGGAAGAATCGATATGCAGCCTCTGTCCCCTTGCCACAATGCATCGGTTTGCGAGACTTCCCGCTGAGTCGAGTAAAGTCGAGCGCCTGACACGCACAGAGAAACTCAATCGCAACGACCGTCCAGGCATTGTTCAACACTTTCCAAAGTTTCTGGGCTGCGATCGAGCCCATGCTGTTGTGATCTTCGAGGTTTGCTCCCGTAGGGATAGAGTCGACACTCGCGGGGTGGCAGAGGACTTTGTTCTCTGAAACAATCGAAGCTGCCGTGTACTGTGCCATCATCATCCCGGAGTGCAAGCCTCCCTTATTCGTCAGGAACCTCGGCAAGTCTGCAAGGCTGCCGTTGACGAGCCTCTCGGTGCGACGCTCGGAAATATTTGCCAGCTCCGAAAGTGCGATGGCGAGAAAATCTGAAACGAGCGCGATCGGCTGGCCGTGGAAATTTCCACCTTCGAGATGGATCTTTTCTTTCGGGAAAATCAATGGATTATCTGTTGCGGAATTGATTTCAATCAAGACAACTTTTTCGGCATGTTCGATGGTGTCTCGTGAAGCGCCGTGGACTTGCGGAACACAGCGGATCGAGTACGCATCCTGCACTCGCGGGTCATTATATCGATGGGACTCTCGGATTTCGCTCCCAACCATAAGTCGGCGCACATTCGCTGCCGCCAACATCTGACCTCGGTGCGGTCGAAGCTTTTGAATGCGTTCATCGAAAGCCGTATCAGTGCCCTTCAATGCCTCGACGCTCAGTGCCGCGGCGACATCAGCTAACTTCGCCAGAATGTTAGCCTCGTATGTTGCGAGAGCGGCATAGGCACTCATCATCTGCGTTCCATTGATGAGAGCGAGTCCCTCCTTTGCTGTAAGTTTCAGTGGGCTCAGTCTTGCTTTTCGAAGTGCTAAACTCGCGTCCATCACGGCATTTCCGTAAAGCACTTTTCCTTCTCCCATCATCGTGAGAACAAGGTGGGACAACTGCACTAAGTCGCCGCTTGAGCCAACGGATCCCTGCATCGGGATGATTGGGATGATGCCGGCGTTTAGAAATATCACCATGAACCCAAGCGTACCTGGACGGATCCCCGAATAACCTTTTGCCAGTGCATTGATGCGCAGGAGAATCATTGCCCGGACAACTTCTGGCGGGAGCGGTTCACCGGAACCGGCGGCATGACTGAAAATAAGATTCTTCTGGAGTTCCTCGATGTCATCGCGGCTGATCCGGACATTCGCGAAAGCTCCAAAGCCGGTTGTCACGCCGTAAATCGCTTCGTTGCCTGCGACCCATTGCTCGACAAGTCGACGAGAGGCCTGGACTTTTTTTGAGACGGTAGGATTTAGCTTCACAGGAACTTTACGGAAGGCAACGCTGTAAACTTCTGGGAGTGAGAGTGAGTTGCCATCAAGTGTAATTGATTTCATGACGAGGAAGAGAATGTAGACAGTCGCTCGAACTACCAATTGGTACTACAGCTTCACGAGCCTGCGACTAAAGCCATGTGATTCTTACGAAGAAGGGAGTTGACTTTTCTAAGTTGAGCATCTTTTATTCGGAACCTTATTCTCACACGGTTATCGAGATAGGTTTTCTCTAGAACTTGTGCAACGTCGTGGAGGAGTGCGATGACTTTGTAGTCCGACTGCTTCACAATCATCGTTCGCTCGATGATGTCCCTCTCGAGGAGCGAGAGAATTTTTTCCTTCAGCATGGAGATGTTGATCCCGCGCGCTGCGGAGATGAAGACGGCAGGCTCATGCCGGGTTTCTAATTCTTTGATGAGAGTCCGATCGGACAACTTATCAATTTTATTGAAAACCATGATGGTCGGTTTGTCGCGAGCTTTGAGCTCATCGAGGGTCGCATTCACGATCTGAATCTGCTCCTCGAAGTGATGAGAACTCACATCGACAACGTGGACAAGAGCATCAGCTTCCGTTACTTCTGAAAGTGTACTCTTGAAAGAAGCGATGAGATGATGCGGCAGCTTACGGATGAATCCTACCGTATCTGTGACCAAGACTCTCGCGGCAGGACTGAGAGTGACCAAGCGGGTTGTTGCATCAAGCGTCGCAAAGAGACGGTTTTCCACAAAGACTTTTGCCGCAGCGAGGAGATTGAGCAGCGTGGATTTGCCGACGTTCGTGTAGCCGATGAGCGCTATCCTCGTGAATTCGCGTCGTCCCTTCCGCTGCGTTTCGCGCTCGCGATCAATCCGCTGAAGCTTGATCTTCAGATAACGAATGCGATTCCGTATTATCCGGCGGTCGGTTTCGAGCTGTTTTTCGCCGGGACCTTTCGTTCCGATTCCACCATATTGCTTTGAGAGGTGTGTCCACTGCCGGGTAAGTCTCGGGAGTAAGTATTGGAGCTGTGCAAGTTCAACTTGTGTTTTTGCTTCATTCGACTTCGCTCGAGAAGCGAAGATGTCAAGAATGAGTCCGCTTCGATCGAGGATTTTGCAATTGATTGCACGTTCGAGATTCCTCACCTGAACCGAGCTGAGGTCATCGTCGAAGATGACAAGGTTGATGTCGTTTTCCTCGACGATGCGACCAATCTCCTCAACTTTCCCCTTGCCGATAAAGCAGGCGGGATCAATCCGATCACGGTCCTGAATGATCTTATAGAGAACATCCGCACCGGCGGTGTCTGCAAGAAGAGCCAACTCTTCAAGAAATTCATCCGTGGACGATCTGCTTACCCCTCGCCTTGATACACCTACGAGGAGAGCGCGCTCGCGATCACTCTGTGGTTGTTCAAAAAGAAATGGTTTTCTCATTGCGCCACCGTTTCTTTAAGCTTAATCGTAACTCCCTCTTTCGGTTCTCTATTCTTCTGGTCTTTGTCTCTCCCCACGATCATTTCAGCTAGGGCGCAAAGAAGTGCAAGTCCAAGAAAATACTTCCACAACTCGAAACCAAATCGGGATTGGAGAATAATGGTTTCGGGGCGTTCGTTTGGCTGGATGACTTGGACGGCATCGGAGCGCAGACCGTGATTGACCAGCCAAGACTTCGCTTGGTCGGGCGTTAGCCTTTGGAGGTCTGATTCTCTTGGGTCAACGTTAACTGCGAAGGCGGAGACCAAATCATTCCCTCGAATCATTTCATGTACTCCGGGCACATCCGTTCTCTTTATCTCATACCCTCGTTCGCTACTCTTCGTCTCGGATGCGAGTGGTTGAACGATTTCTTCCTCGCCATCTGGTGATCTGTGCAGAAGGCTCGAGTTCTGGCCAGATTGAAACAGCTTCGATGGCACCATGACAGTGACGCGTGTTCCGGCGAGATGTTCAACGGGCAACTCATTCAGAGAAGCCAGATACAATACGGATCTCCGGACGAGGGGAACAAAAATCCCCTTCAAGGGAAAATCAGACCAATCGAGTGTTGCGGTCACACTGTAGAGGAGCAGTCGGCCGTTGCCAATTTTATATTCCGTGAGAAATGAAGACCCATTGGAGAGTCGGATGATGCTCTGTCCATTCGCACCCGGACGATAGTCAATTGTCGCATTGATTTTTGGTGATTCAATCGTCCGCTGGGTGTTTTTCTTCACGAAGGGTTTCGCATCAAAAATTCCTGAGAAAAGAGGATGCTCAAAGTCGAATTTTTCGAAAGTCAAGAACGAACGAACGTCTACTGCACTTCCGACTTTTCCAACGAGAGGAGCGATGCGGAGGAATCGGCAAAACTCGGCGTTGTACTGAGCTATGTCGACGTTATCGCCGGGGAAGAGGATCAGTCCGCCACCATCCTCGAGATATTGTTTGAGCCGCTCAACTTGCGCTGACGCAAACGACTTCACGTTGGAGACGATGATGACATCGAAATGGGGGAGAGGAGTCATTAAAAGTTGAGAGGGTGCAATGGTCTGTATCCCAAATGACGATTTGTTTCGCTCGTCTGCTGTGAGGGCTAGGTTGAGGAATGAAATATCGTGCTGTTTTTCTGTCACAAAAAGGATATCGGTTTTCTCCGGAACGAATTGTGTGAAATAGCGCTGGTTATCTTGATCAACTGCATCCGGCTCAGTTTGAATATATCCGCTGATGTGCCCCGTCCGCTTTGGGACCGCGCTGAAATCTGCAATCGCCACGCCGCTAGGCGGAAGGTCGACACTCTTCTGCATCACCCGTTTTCCGTCGAAGTACAAACTGACGGTGTAATTCCGGACAGGCCTTTCACCATAATTCCGAATTCTCGCTTCGATTGAGAACGCTCTATCCTTCTCAAAAATCCTGTTCTTGATCTCTAGACCTTCCACTGATACATTTTCCGAGGATTTGTTCCCAATCGGCACAACGAATACTCTTGTCTGGTCGTCGAACATCTTTTGTGGTGCGGCTAACGAAGTACCTGTCTTTATCCATGAGACGTCGGAATCGAAGTTTGTTCTTTGCAGATCGCTTATCAGATAGATCTCTTTACCGTAGTTCTTTGATCCTCTAAGAACTTTGCTTGTCCGAGAAAGAACTTCACTCAAAGCATGAAAGGGTGTGGAGACCTTTCTCTCCTCGATTGCCGCTTTCACGGCGGCGAGGTTGTGTGTTGGGGTTTCTGTCGTGGTGCCCGGGTCACCTTCTGAAAATCTTTGCAAGAATACTTCATCACCTTCTTTGAAGAGAGTGAGAAGGCTTGTTGCGACAGCCTTTGCCTGCGAAAACGAGACTCCCTGCTCATCGCTTGCAGACATGCTGAAGGAGTCATCGAGGAGGAGCACGGCGGTCGTCTTTGCGTGTGTGCCGATGCCACCCACTGCAGATCCCCGCAGTGCTGGTCGTGCAAACGCCAGGACAACACAAGCTACAACGAGGGTTCGCAGGATGAGAAGGAGAATTTGTCGGAGCTTGAGCTTGCGCATCTGACTTTTCTGGAGTTCTTTGAGAAACGCAAGCGTGCTGAACTCTACGGTGCGGAGTTTTCTCAAGTTCAGGAGATGGAGGGCTATAGGAATCGCAACTGCGGCCAAGCCGAAAAGAACTGCTGGATTTAAGAATGTCATGCAGTTATATGTTCATCTCGAATGATTCTACCTTGTGCATAATAGCAAGTTCCCGTCTGAAAATCAAGAAAAGGACCGACGACCAGAGAGACCTCGAAGCGTTTCACATGAATTCAGTTTATCAAAGACAAAAGAGAGATAGTCTACCAACGTACTCATGGATTACACAAGAACGGATTGCATTTCGGTCGAAATTTTTGTACGTTTACCACAACTTCAAGTGATAAACCTCGATGCGTCCCAGATCAAAGGCTGCTTTAACGTCGGCTCTACTTCTTCTGCTTTCTAATCCTCTTATTACCCAGCAGAGCACCGTCGTCAGACTGCGCTTTGATGCATACGAGAAAAAGATCCCGCATCTTATTCCTTATCGTCCCATTCAGCATCCTCGTGTTGCCCTCGTTTTGAGCGGAGGTGGGGCTCGTGGGATTTCCCAGATCGGTGTCCTTAGAGCATTAGAGAAGCATAATGTCCCCATCGACTTCATCGTCGGAACGAGTATGGGTGCTATCATAGGGGGACTTTATGCAGCCGGCTACTCCACCGTTCACTTGGAAGAAATTGTCGACTCGACGGACTGGGGAGAGACCCTCTCATTCACCGACGAAGCGAAACGCACGGACTTATTCGTCGATCAGAAAGCTACACGAGAACGGAGTTTCCTTGCCATCCGATTCGATGGGCTTCAACCGATTATTCCCTCATCAATTTCCAGCGGTCAGAGACTTACAAACCTGTTGAACCGTCTGCTCTTGCAGGGATTATATCGTCCCACATCGAGTTTCGATGATTTGAAAATTCCCTTCAGAGCGATTGTCACCAATCTCGTGTCCGGCAAGCGGATTGTTCTTGGGAGCGGCGATCTCACCGAAGCACTCCGGGCGAGCACGACGGTCCCGCTCGTTTTTAGTCCAGTGAAGCGCGACT
>JAHEZR010000144.1 GCA_023251005.1 Ignavibacteriota bacterium
AGCTTTCTCATAAGCAGGACGTTTGTCGTCCGAGCCCTGATACAGTTCTCGAATCCCCAACTCTTTTGCCCTCCGCTCCACAATGGCTGACCGCCGACCAGTGATAATGCTCACCGGTAAGCCCAGTTGGATTGAGCGGGAGATGCCAAAACCATCATGTGCATGGAACGCCTTCAACTCAAAATCGCCTTCTCTTGACAATCCGTAGAAGATACTACCGTCAGTTAACACGCCATCAGCGTCGAGAATAACCAGTTTGATTTTGCGTGCGTTCCTGAGGACTTCCTTCTTCGTTAGGGGCATATCCGCGAGTCATCTTGGTCGAAATAGTTGCTTTTGCTCCCTCATTGTTCACGCACCAATTTTTTTGGCGACTTTGTCAATCTGGACAACTTGCTTAAGGAGCTTCTCAAGAAGATAAAGAGGTAATTGGCTGCTAGAGTCGCTGAGTGCATGCTTTGGGTGAGGATGAGTTTCGAGAAAGAGGGCATCGCAGCCGGCCGCGACGCCCGCACGGGCCAGCGGGAAAATGAATTCCGGCTTTCCCCCCGATCGATTGTTTTCGCCGCCCGGGAATTGAACGGAATGCGTGACATCCAGAGCCACAGGGTATCCAAGTCCACGCATCACTGACAACGAACGCATGTCCACGACGAGGTTGTGATAGCCGAACGTGGTTCCTCTCTCCGTGAGTAAAATCTTTTTGTTCCCCACCGCCTCAACTTTCTTGGCCTGAAGACCCATGTCCTCCGGCGCCATGAACTGCCCCTTCTTGATGTTCACGACTTTTCCGGTTCGTCCAGCAGCCTGCAAAAGCTCTGTTTGCCGACAAAGAAACGCTGGGATCTGGATCACGTCAGCAACTTCGGCAGCGGCCTCTGCTTCTTTTTCCGAATGAATGTCAGTAAGGATTGGAACTCCCAGCTCACGCTTGACCTCGGCGAGAACTTTCAGCGCTTTTTCCATCCCAATCCCGACGAACGACGAACCGCTCGTGCGATTAGCTTTCTTGTAAGAAGATTTGAAGATGAAGGGAACGGAGTGCTTCTGAGCGACTTTCTTGATATGTTCGGCAGTGCGAAGTGTCATTTCCCGGCTCTCGACAACGCACGGGCCTGCAATGAGCACGAGAGGGCTACTACCACCGATGGTGATGCCTTTTAAATGGATTTTTCTCACTCGAGGTCGCCGAAAAGCGTCACAAATTCAGTAGGATAATACGGAAAAAAGGGGAAAGTGTCAAAAGGAGAGCAAACATTGACAGAGCCTTGATTATCTATCGTCGTTGCTGTATTTTGAGCGAGAACTCCAGACTAGCTTGCCTCTATTGTGCCGAAAGCCTACGCAAAGATAAACCTCGGTCTTCGAATCATCCGGAAGCGAGGGGACGGTAACCACGACATCGAGACAGTCCTCCACCCCGTGAACATATTCGACTCAATCAAATTTGAGGACGAGAACCGAGATATTGTTATCGAATGCTCCGACCCGACTCTACCGACTGACCAGTCAAACCTCTGCTGGCAAGCAGCCGAAGCACTACGACAAGAGACGAATGTGATTCGCGGAGTGAAAATTATCATCGACAAGAATATCCCAATCGGCGCTGGACTTGGCGGGGGTAGCAGCGATGCCGCCCTGGTGCTGCGCGAGCTGCCTAAATTCTGGGGCGTGAGCGTGAGCGGGAATCGTTTGCATGAGATTGCCGCATCACTCGGATCGGACGTCCCATATTTCTTGCGAGTTGGTACAGCCCTTGCAACGGGACGGGGCGACTTCCTCGAATATTTTGATTTTTCTCTCCCCTACTGGATCGTCATCGTTTATCCGAACATCCGCATCTCTACGAAGTGGGCATACGAACAGTTCAAACCGAATGAATACCTGAAAAACATTGATCTGAAACAGCTCTTGCTTGAAAATGTAGATAAACCACGCGTCTGGGTGAACAAACTCAGAAACGATTTCGAGGGGATTGTCTTTTGTGCCCACGAAGCAGTCATGCGCACGAAGGAAGCACTGTACGTCGGCGGAGCAGATTTCGCCTAGATGTCGGGAAGCGGATCTGCCGTCTACGGGCTTTTCCGGAATGAGAAATATGCCCGCGAGATCGCCGAGATCATCGGAGAAAACCTTCCCGTTTTCGTCACCGAGCCCAGTTTTAAGATTGTGTCCTGAATACCTCCATCAACTTCACTCAGCAACTTCTTTATCTCTTGTTACGTAGAGTGAACTAACCGCCTATACGAGACAAGTTATGTTATTCAAGAGTTCTCGTTTCCTTCCTCAATCCACATATTTGGCCTACGTGCTCTTCATCCTCGTGAGTGTCCCTGGCTCTTCGGCCCAAACACTACCGCAAGGACTTCCAATCGATACTGCCCTTGCGCATCGCTATCTCCGGGAGGTTTGCACGATCTGCGATAAAGACAACGGAAGTCTCTGGAACGATCAACTTTATGGTCCAATCCTACTTGTCGAGCCAAAAAGTCGAATGGTTGTGTCGAACCAGGCAGACAGCGAAAACAATCTCACAGGAGCAGGAGAAATCTGTGTTGGCAAACTTCCAAACGAGATCAACGTGGCGAACACTGCGCTCACCTGGGCAGGAGTGAAATGGTCAATGATCATCTGGCCATTGCCCGAGAATAGATTTGCAAGAACCAGCCTTATGATCCATGAGTTGTGGCATCGAATCCAGGATGAAATCGGCTTTCCTTCACCACTCAATCCGACAAATAACCATCTCGATTCTCGTGAGGGACGAATTTGGTTACAGTTAGAGTGGCGAGCTCTACGAGAAGCATTGATGCATCATGGCGATGAGCACCGTGAAGCAATCACGGATGCCTTACTCTTTCGATCTTATCGGCGAAAATTGTTTCTAAATGCTACGACGTCTGAACGTGCGCTGGAAATGCACGAAGGTCTTGCAGAGTACACCGGCATCGAACTTAGCGGCGGGTCGGAGGCTGAGAGAACTTCTTACGCAGCAAATAAGCTTGAGGAGGCCCCAAAGTCTGAAAGCTTCGTGCGTTCTTTTGCTTACGCTTCAGGCCCGGCCTACGGTATCCTTTTAGACGAGTCAAGGCCTGGATGGATTAGGATGTTGAAACCAAAGGATGACCTTGGCGTTCTGTTGCAGGAGTCTCTCCCGATTGAGTTACCTATGGACATCCAGAAAGAAGCGCCGGAACGTTCAAAGAAGTATGATGGTGAGGCTCTTCGGAACTTCGAAGTTGAACGAGAGAGAATTCGTGGGGAAAGGTCTGCGAAGTATCGCGCACGATTGGTTGATGGTCCAATTCTTGTAATCCCACTCCAAAGCATGAGCATGTCATTTGATCCACACAATCTCTTGCCACTGGACACACTGGGAACCGTTTATCCCACGATTAGAATTTCAGATCTATGGGGAATCTTAACTGTATCGAACGGCGCCTTGATGAATCCAAACTTCACTAGGATCAATGTACCTGCACCGAGTGATCCAAACTTGCGACCGCTCCACGGAGACAAATGGACATTGGAACTTAACGAGGGATTTACTGTAAGACCATCAGAGCGAAAAGGTGATTACATTGTGGGCAAGAGTAATTGACAAGGTGTAGGGCCTCCCCTTTTTTTAGGAAACTCCGAGTAACACGCTCCAAAGTGACTAAACAGAGGTACCATTCAAGTTTTCTCTAACATTGACATTATATTGTTTAACTTTGTATCTCTGAAATTCTTGAATATATTATTTTTTTGTTCTTTCACTTTGTAACGCAAAGTGCTTTTAGAGATCAACTATTGCAATTGTACATAGTT
>JAHEZR010000145.1 GCA_023251005.1 Ignavibacteriota bacterium
CCGAGGTAGCCCACGATCACTGTTGCCTCGGTGATTCCATCTTCGACAAGCCGATCGAGAATATGACCAATGATCGGCTTGCCCGCCACATTGAGAAGAACCTTCGGGACTGAGTACGTATGGGGGCGAAGTCTACTTCCTACGCCCGCGACGGGAATGATTGCTCTCATCCAGTGTGAAGATAAAAGACTGAAGCATTTATCAATCTGCAATTCACTGAAGAAATCTATCAAAAAAAACTCTCGGAAGCAACAAAGAAACTGCTTCGCCTCTCTGGGAAGTCATCTTGCTTCTTTCTCCTCAATTCCGTACTTTCACGATTAGAGTCTCAGCCTTTATGCACGAATTCCAATCTGAATACCAGAAGTATAAGCAACTCATCGATCGACGACTTCGGAAACTGGCGGATGAAGGTGATCGGAAACCTCGCTCGCTCAGTGTGCCCGTGCGCTACGTTCTCTCGGGCGGGGGGAAGAGAATCCGGCCGGTCCTTTTACTGCTCGCTTTCCAAGCTGTCGGAGGGAAGTTCGGACGATCCTCGAGGGCTAAAAGCAACGGCGTCCTTGATGCCGCGATTGCGATAGAAGCTCTTCATAATTTTACGCTCGTGCACGATGACATCATGGACAACGCGACCTCGCGTCGAGGTCGAGCGACTGTTCATACGAAGTGGGATCAGAACACGGCGATTCTCGTTGGAGATGAGCTGGTAGCTCTGGCTTATCGTTCTTTACTAAAGACGAAAGGCCCTCGGGTTGGAGAAATTGTGCAAGTTTTCACTGAGGGGATGCTGGATGTGTGTGAGGGACAGGGTTTTGATAAAGATATTCAGTATCGGAACGATGTAACCCTTGAAGACTACTTAAAAATGATTGAGAAGAAAACCGGCCGAATGGTTTCAGTTGCGCTGGAAATTGGGGCACTAATAGGTAGCGGTACCCGAGCAGAGGTCAGTGCTCTGAGAAAATATGGCACCCACATCGGCCGTGCATTTCAGATCCAAGACGATCTCCTCGATATCGCTGGAGGTCGGCGCTTCGGGAAAAAAATTGGTGGAGATCTCCTTGAAGGGAAGAAAACTTATCTCCTCCTCAAGGCCTATCGGCTTGCGCAGAGGGAGGACCGGCACTTCTTGGAGAGGATGATGAATGGACGTGGCGTTCGTACGAAGGAGGTGGGCCGAGCGAAAAAGATGTACGAGAAGTACGGAGTGATAGAGAGTACCCGGAAGGAAGTTCGCAGAAACGTCGGTGAAGCGCAACGCGCATTACGCAGGCTGAGGCAGTCAAGAGCGAAGGCGATGCTCAATTGGTTTGCTGAGATGCTTCGAGATCGGAGGTTTTGATTGGGACGGTGACGATCGAAAGAGAAGTAATGATCAAGAATCGCACAGGCCTTCATACGCGACCCGCGGCAACGCTTGTGAAACTTGCAGCCAGGTACAAGTCGGATTTTTTCATTTACAAGGATGGACTTCAGATTAACGGTAAAAGCATCATCGGCGTGATGACACTGGCAGCAGAACAAGGATCGAAGCTCCTTCTTCGTTTCAACGGTGATGACGAGGAAGAGGCAGCACAGGCAATTGTCGAGTTTTTTGAAAAAGGATTTGACGAAGTTTAGGGCTTCCACATGGAACCGGCTGTCGAAGAAAAACAGAAACAGGATATCATTCTAAGAGGAATCGCAGCCGCGCCGGGTATTGCGATGGGGCGAGTCTATCTTTATAACAAGCATGTACCGAAGATTCCCGAGCGAGCTGTCTCCGAGGAAGAGGCGGAAGCCGAAATCGAACGTCTTCGCCACTCCGTCGCGCGCTCCCAAAAGGAGCTTGAGAAGATCCTCTCCTATGCAGAACAGAAACTTGGAGAGGGGAAATCGAAGATCTTTGAAGCCCAGATCATGATCCTGCACGATCCACTACTCTTCGAAGCGATCGAAACCAGGATCCGCACGGAACAAAAGAACGCGGAGTTTCTCGTGAACGACGAGATCAATAAATACCAGCGTCTCATGCTTGCCGCAAACGACGAGTACATACGTGAGCGGGCTTACGACGTTGAGGATTTAAAAAACCGAATCATCCGAAATATCCAGCAGGAACGGCTTCACTCGAGGCTTGAGGGGTCGTCGGTCATTGTTGCGGAGAATCTCACCTCTGCTGACACGATTCTCTTCAGCCGAAACGAAGTTCTGGGTTATGCAACCGATCTCGGCGGTATCACGTCGCACGCGGCGCTCATCTCTCGCTCACTGAAAATCCCTGCAGTCCTCGGTCTGCGTGATGTGACTAAAAAAGTGTCCACGGGCGATTCCGTGATTATCGATGGCTATGCTGGGAGAATCATCGTCAATCCGTCGCAGGGAAGCGTCGCCGAATACGAGGCACGGCGCGCAAAGTTCATGGCGTTCGAGGAGAAACTCACTGGACTTCGCGAGTTGCCATCGGAGACCCTCGACGGAAAACGGATCGATCTTTCAGTGAATATCGAGTTTGAAGACGAGCTTGACTTTGCACTCCTTCAGGGAGCGGAGGGAGTCGGACTCTATCGAACGGAGCGTCTGCTTCTCGATCGAGAGCTCATCCCGAGCGAGGAGGAACAATATGAAGAGTACAAACGCATCGCCGACAAGATGTATCCTCATCGTGTGATCTTGCGGACGTTTGATTTCGGTGGAGATAAGGTCCTGCCTCAAAGTCTTCCCGAAGCGAACCCCTTTCTTGGATGGAGAGGCATCCGGATCTGTCTTGACGAGCCGCAGTTGTTTCTCGATCAGCTTCGTGCGATCCTTCGAGCGAGCACTCGGAAGAATGTCGCGATGATGTTTCCGATGGTGGCGACGGTCACTGAACTTCGCAAAGCGAAGGAGATGGTTGAGCAAGCAAAGGCAGAACTTCGTGAAAAGATTCTCCCGTTTGATGAGCGCGTTAAAATCGGGGTGATGATTGAGGTTCCCTCCGCCGCCCTGATGGCAGAAGAGATTTCAAGAGAGTCGGATTTTGTGAGTATCGGCACGAATGACCTCATTCAATACTTGCTTGCAGTCGACCGCACGAACAGCGTCGTCGCTGATTTGTATCAGGAGTTTCACCCGGCTGTTCTTCGGGCCATCAGATATATCATCGATGCCAGCCATAAGAGTAAGATCTGGGTGGGAATGTGCGGTGAGATGGCCGGTGATCCGCTTGCGGTGATTCTTCTCGTCGGACTCGGTCTGGATGAGTTCAGTGTCGTTCCGGCAATCCTTCCAGAAATCAAGAAGATTATTCGCTCGATCAAGTACAAAGAGGCAAAGCGAATCGCCCAGAAGGCTTTGAGCTTTAGCACGGAAGAAGAAGTGGAGAAGTATCTTCGAGAGGTCATCAAGGAAAAATTCCCGGACATTCCGTTAGGTTAAAGGTGGAGAGGGCTTCCAGGATTCCAATGTTCACACGCAATTAGTGCATGGAGAGGCGAGCGGCCATACCGAAGTTGAGCGAAGCTACAATTCGGCGAATCGATGCGTCGAATATGCGTGAGCTTCTTGTGCACTTCCCGGAACAAATTGAAGAAGCGGTATCGATTGGAAAAAGCGCTCGGCTTAAGCTCGATGTCTCGCGCATTGCTGCGATTGTCATTTCCGGTCTTGGCGGTTCTGCCATCGCGGGAGATCTGCTTCGATCCTATTTGGCGGATGAGCTTCAATTGCCAGTTGTCGTCAACCGACACTATCTTCTGCCGAAATTTGTTGGAAAAGATAGTCTGGTGGTCATCTCGAGCTACTCGGGGAACACGGAAGAAACAATTGCCGCACATCGGGAGGCG
>JAHEZR010000146.1 GCA_023251005.1 Ignavibacteriota bacterium
TGCTGCCCGATTCCTCGTTGTCTGTGAGATAGGCAATAGCTGTGTACTCCGGAGTTTGTTTCAAGTCCGTGACTGCACGTGTAGCCACGTAGGAAGAGAGTCGATCATCTTGACCGAATGCCGCGGTGAGTCCACGATCGAAGCCAGCATCACGAGGAGAAACAGCAGGGACAAAACTTAACTCCGCACTGACGAAATCTTCTTCAGTGATACCATACTTTTTGAATATGGCCTTTAAAGTGCCATTGAAAACGCTCCCCTCCGCGTCAGGAATAGATCCGACAATCGGATTAAGTTCTTCGCCCGCGAGGACGTTCGTGTAGGTTCGACTCCGGTAAGGGGCGTCAGAGTGCGGAGCAGCATAGGCAATTAGAAAAATCGGGTCCTCGGGGTCCTTTCCCAGCTCGACGATAATGGTTCTTCCATCCTTAAGATCTACACGACCATCGAGGGCGAGAGGAATATTAGCCCACTGATATTTTTTTATGCCGCCATGGTAAATCGTTTTGAAAAGAACAAAACCGTGTGACTCGTACATCGGTCTAGCTTTCACGTCAATGCGAGGGTTGTCGTGGTGTGTTCCGATGAGATGACTTCGACTTTTTACCGGTTCTTTTCCTACGAGCAGGAGAGCGACTGCACGATCACGGTTGTTGAAGATGAGCTTTGCGCCGGGCTTAACCTGATCTGGCTTCGAGTACTCCACAAACCCCACAGCTTTCGCGAGGCGAACAACCTCCCGTGTAGAACTCAACTCAGTCTTTGCGGCTCTCAAGTACTCCTTATAATCCTCATTCAAACCGAATACTTCCTGGCGCTGGGCATCAGTAATCAGTTGCCATCCCGAAGGCTTTGTTTTCCACACACTCTGGCCCAGTGCGATATCGCCGAGAAAGAGTAACAACATGAAGAGGCCAAACAGCTTGTCGATCTTTTTCATTCATACCTCCGTAAGCAAAAAGGTGGAAGAGAATCGGATCCTCGACGAGTCAAGTCGTCGACCGACAAGTCGAGACCGATTGACTATCCCACCCTGAGCAAGAGATGTCGGTGCCTAATTAGCGCTTGATATAAACTTGTTACTTCCGTTTATTCTTCTTTCCTGAATTCTTTGATTGCGCCGAAGGTTTTCCATCCTTACCCGCATCCTCCGCCTCGACCGACTTTTTTGATCCTTTTCCCACCGCAGCCTTCTCTTCCTCGAGTTTCTGAAGCAACGCCTCCGCTTCTTCGTCCTCCTCTGCTGGAACTACAGCCACGTCTGCAATCGTATCGCCCTCCTCGAGTCGGATGAGACGAACCCCCTGCGTATTGCGGCCAAGGACGTTTACATCTTTGACGTGCTGGCGAATCACCATTCCATTCGTTGTGACGATCACGACATCGTCTGTCTCGAGAGTTTCCTTGATTGCAACCATCTTCCCGATTTTCTCAGTCGTTCGAACCGTGATCACCCCTTTCCCCGCCCGGCCTGTCGGTCGGTATTCTACAAGAGCCGTACGCTTTCCGTAGCCGTGCCCGGTTGCAACAAGGATCGTTGTGCCCGTATGCCTTAGAACAACTGTGCCAATTACGCGATCTCCTTTATTTAGTTGGATGCCGCGTACACCAAGTGCCGTACGTCCCATTGGCCGAACCTGGCTCTCATGGAATCGAATTGCCAGCCCTTCACTTGTCCCGATGACGATGTCCTGGTTTCCATCCGTGAGCCTTACATCGATAAGCTTCTCACCCGATTTAAGTCCGATTGCCGTTATGCCAGTCCGCCGAGGGTTGCTGTACTCGGAGAGCGGCGTCTTCTTTATCAAACCGCTCTGACTGACCATCAGGACATAGTGGCTCTCATCGAATTGCTGGACGTTGAGAAATGCCGTGATATTTTCTTCGGGTTTCTTCTCGATGAGATTGACGATCGATCGGCCGCGTGCCATACGTGCTGCTTCGGGGATTTCGAAGACCTTCAGCCAGTAGCACCGCCCGTTCTCCGTAAAGATCAGCATGTACTGGTGCGTTGACGCGATGAACATGTGCTCGATGAAATCATCCTCTCTCGTAGCAGCGGCGGTAACACCTCTGCCGCCGCGGCCCTGCCTCCGGTAGCTGCTCACGGGCGATCGCTTGATGAAGCCGTTGTGGCTGATGGTGATGACGACGTCTTCTTCGGCGATCATGTCTTCGACGCTGAATTCCTCAACCTCGCGGACAATCTCCGTGCGGCGTTCGTCGCCGTATTTTTTCTTGAGTTCGAGCAGCTCTTCTTTGATGATCTCTAACTGCAGCTTCTTGCTCTTTAGAATTGCCTTGAGTTTCTCAATGAGCTTGATCGTCTCTTTATACTCTTCTTCTACTTTCTTTCGCTCGAGTCCGGTGAGCCTCTGGAGGCGCATGTCGAGGATCGCTTTCGCCTGAATCTCCGAAAGCTTGAACTTCTTCATCAAGCCCGTCTTTGCAGTCTCGACGTCTTTCGACTTCTTGATGAGGGCGATGACCGCATCGATGTTGTCGAGGGCGATGATGTAACCTTCGAGGATGTGCGCGCGCTTCTCTGCCTCGTCAAGCTCGAACTTCGACCGGCGAACAACAACCTCGTTGCGATGCTCGATGAACTTTTCCATCATCTGTTTCAGTGTGAGCGTCTGCGGCCTTCCATCGACGAGGGCCAGCATGTTCACACCGAAGGTCGTCTGCATCTGGGTGTGCATGTAGAGGTTATTGAGGATGACTTCCGGCATCGCATCGCGCTTCAGCTCGATGAGGATGCGCATGCCGTCACGGTCGGATTCGTCGCGTATGTCGGAGATATCCTCGATCTTCTTTTCACGAACGAGCGCCGCGATTCTCTCGATGAGCGTGGCTTTATTCACAAGATACGGGAGCTGCGTGACGATGATGTTCTCACGATCTCCTTTTGTCTTCTCGATATTCACTTTCGCGCGGACGACGATCCGCCCCCGACCGGTCTTGTAAGCCTCTTTCACTCCTTCGTAGCCATAGATGATTCCACCGGTTGGGAAATCAGGCGCCTTGATGTATTTCAGCAGATTTTGATCTGTGAGACTTGGGTTCTCGATAAGCGCGATGATACCGTCGATAACCTCATTGAGGTTGTGAGGAGGGATGTTCGTCGCCATCCCAACGGCGATACCTGTCGTTCCATTGACGAGGAGATTAGGAACCAAAGAGGGGAGGACGGTCGGTTCTTTCAGCGATTCATCGAAGTTCGGGATGAAGCTGACGGTGTTCTTCTCGAGGTCGCGAAGCATTTCCTCAGCGAGGCGAGAAAGTCTAACTTCCGTATACCGCATCGCGGCAGGAGAGTCGCCATCGACGGAACCGAAGTTTCCCTGGCCATCGACAAGGAGATAACGCATGGAGAAGTCCTGTGCCATCCGGACGATCGTGTCATACACCGCGACATCACTATGTGGGTGGTACTTCCCGAGCACTTCACCGACGACGCGTGCGCTCTTCTTGTACGGACGGTTGCTCGCGAGGCCAAGGTCACTCATTCCGAAGAGCACGCGACGATGCACAGGCTTTAGACCATCCCTTACATCGGGCAAGGCCCGCGCAACAATGACCGACATCGAGTAATCGATGTACGATCCTTTCATCTCATCTTCGATATCGACGGGGACTATTTTTTCGCTGATCGTGGGCATGTGTTGAGGATTCCCTTTTCGATTCTTCTAGCTATGGGGCAAGCTCAAGTCTTGACAAGTTTACCCATCATGAGACACACCCCTTTATCCCCCTGCCTTTCACACGAACATCCCATAGAGGGGGCTTTTT
>JAHEZR010000027.1 GCA_023251005.1 Ignavibacteriota bacterium
GGCCTACGTAAGGGAAGCTGCCGATAGTGCCTGGACGAATCACCCTGCCGAGGTGAAACGCTGGAAGGAAAGTATCGATACGAATTACGTCTTCGGCTACAATCCACCCGGAACGGATCCGATTCTTGCGGGCGTGTGTGCGCAACTGTACAAAGACACAAAAGAAAAAAAATATCTCGATCGAACAAAAGAATTGCTTGTTGGATATGGTGAGTACAAAAATGCCTATCCAAAAAACTACTTTCAGAAACGTCTGGAGTATGCTAAAGGGCTTCCTACCTTACCAAATATTTTCCTCGCTCCGTCATACATCCGTGCGTATCGTGTATTGAAGGATGAAAATGTCTTTAGCCGGGCCGAGAAGGAAATCATCGAACGGAATATCGCCGAGAGCGCAGACTTTCTCTTGAATTTTCAGGAATGGGGCCCGATGAACCGCGCAATGCTGCGGGCGGAAACTCTCATGGGTGCCGTGAAATGTATCCCCGACCATCCTCACGCATCACTCTGGGAGATGATGGCGCGCTCTATCGCCGACGACAGCTGGGGAAAGTGGGAAATCGAAGACGCCTCGGGCTATAACGGCGTGTGGCTTTACTCTCTCTTCTCCTATGCCGAGATCATCGGTGACGAATCAATCTTTTACACTCCCGTAATTCACTACAACCTGAATTACTTCGCCCATCTCCTCGCACCCGATGGGACGATTCCGGAGTTCGGGGATGCCGGATGGCGGTCCTCGTGGGAGCGATTTCTCGTCTGTCTGGAAAAAGGTGCGGCTGTCTACAAAGATCCAACAATGAAGTATGCAGCAATGCGTCTCTATCGTAGCGTGATGAAGCCGAACGCCCCGAAGAACAGCATCTGGCTCGCTCAATTCCTCTACGATTGCGTCCGCTGGGGAGATGATACGATTAAACCGGAACCACCTCCCGGAAGAAGCGAAGAGGTACTGGAGGATGTCGTTGGAAAGAAAGTTGTCTTCCGGAATGGATATGGAGAAAATGATACGTACCTCTTGCTGAATTATCGCGATGAAGGAGACGGCGGCTTGCTCTTTCGCGACTATCTTCGCAATACGATTCCAGTAGAAGAAGAGAAGATGCACCACGGTCACGCGGACGAGAACAGCATAGCGTTGTTGATGTCTGGGGGTTCCGTGCTCTTACGTGACGGCGGCTATCGTGATTTTATGCCGAGCGGTCCGTACGGCGCTTACCGACAGGACTATTTCCACAACAGAGTAGCGATCCGGAAGAACAAAATCTTCAAGGGACAGAAAGAGGGTGAGGAACGATACGCAAATAACCGGAAAGCCGTGCCCGGGCAAGGGATGCTGGATTTCTTCCGCAACTCGGGAGCCTACAGGAAAGTGCGCACGGAGAAAATCGATTTTCTCACGTTGAAACATTTCGACATGAGCCGCACGAGAGTCACTGACGATAAAATCGGCTACCAGCACGATAGGATTGTGAACTGGGTGAAAGATCTCAACATCTTTGTAGTGTTTGATGTGCTGAAATTCACCGTAGAAGATTATTATACCGCGGCGAATCTCTGGCACACACGGAAAATCCTCGGCCAAGGCGAGCGCTGGTACGACACTCTTTACGATTCGCTCGGGGGAACGTCTCTGCCAACAAATAAATCGCTCTTGATTTACTTCCCAGAAAAAGGACAGCGGATGGAAGGCGTCGAATCCCAAAAGCGGTACTACCAGGACGAATTGACCATCTACCAGATGGATTCTCGGCACTGTGACGTCGGCGACATAGTCACGTTCACAACGATTCTCATTCCGCACGAGAAAGGTGCGGACATCCAGAAGCTTCTCGCGAGGGTCAAGATGGTCGATGTTAGTCATCCGGTCAAAACAGTGGGAGTAAAAATCGAATCGGAAGGTGCTCAGTATTACGTCTGTGCAAAACTTGATTTGCAGATGGATATTGTGCGTGATTACCGTCGCCCAAAATATACCTATGGGGCCGGCAAAGTACGCTTCGAGGAATTTGAGACCGATGGCAGCAACCTCTTTGCCATCGTGAAAGGGAAAAGAATCGACTATTCGATTACAAACGCCGTCAGAGGCTTATATAAAGGACAGGTCCTCTTCGAGCAACTGCCTTCAAATTTCGGGTTGGCCTTCGATGGCGGCCCCGATGCGCCCGAGGTCGGCAAACTGAGATATTGGGAAAGCGTGTTTGAAATGAAGTGATTCCGCGCTTGTAGCTTTCGAGCCTAAACCGATTCAGTAAAATGTATGGAACTCTTGGCTCTAAATAATCTCCAAACTCTGGATCAAACTAAATCCTCTCATCCAAAATGTCAGCCATAAAATAAAGGAGGCCTGCTATGGCTACGTACATCACACTCATCAACTGGACCCAAGAGGGAATTACTAAAGTAAAGGATTCCCCAAAGAGACTCGATGCGGCGAGGAAAGCCTTCAAATCCGCTGGCGGCGAAATCAAAGCCTTCTATCTCGTGCTGGGTCAATATGATGCCGTCGTTCTAAGTGAGGCACCGAACGACGAAGCCGCCGCACGAATCGCCCTCAGTCTTGGTACTCGAGGTGCAGTGAGGACACAAACGTTCCGGGCCTTTACTGAAAAAGAGTACAGAAAACTCATCGGCTCGCTGTCCTGAACAGCACTTAGTCCTTTAAGCGGCTTCTCTTACCGCGTTGTCTCTGAGTGGAGGTAACCTTGAGGGAGTAGTATACCTTTTGGTCTTTTCAAGAATCTGGAGGTGAGCGATGCTCAAAGAAGTCCTTGGTCCAGAGATCCAAGAACTAATCGAAGGGAAAGCCTACGCAAATCTTAAAGACGTTATCTCGGAGTGGGAAGCACCCGAGATCGCCGACCTACTCCTAAGCCTTCCCGAAGGTGATCAACCTGTCCTGTTTCGGCTTCTCCCCCGACAGACAGCAGCCGATGTTTTTGCGTACCTTCCGCCGGATGAACAGCAGCATCTCCTTCAGACTCTCACGGCTGAAAACAGCCGCGGATTGCTCCAGGAACTCGCCCCAGACGATCGCACACAACTCCTCGGTGAACTTCCTGCGCAAGTCACACAACAACTCCTCAACCTCCTCCCACCGGAGGACCTAAAAGAAGCTCGACATCTCCTGGGCTATCCGGAAGAGAGTGTTGGACGGTTGATGACTCCGGAGTACGTTGCGGTCAGACCCGAGTGGACGATTGGCCAGGCTATAGAACACATCCGGCTGACTGGAAAAGATGCTGAGACTGTAAACGTCGTCTACGTCGTCGATGCCCGGGGTAAGTTGTTCGACGATATACGTCTGCGGAGCTTGATCCTCGCTGATCCGACACGCACCGTCGAGTCCGTGCTCGATCGCCATTACGTTTTGCTCTCAGCCTATGACGACAGGGAAGTCGCTGCCAAGCTGATGCAGAAGTACGACCGTGTGGCGTTGCCCGTGACGGATTCGGAAGGCGTACTCCTCGGGATCGTCACCGTTGATGATATCCTCGACGTCGTCCAAGAGGAGACGACAGAGGATATTCAGAAGATGGCTGCCGTCGAGGCACTGGATGAACCGTACATGCAGATCGACTTTATCCGGATGGTGAGGAAAAGGGCTGGCTGGCTCTCTGCACTATTTCTCGGAGAGACGCTAACGGCTACTGCAATGGGGTACTTTGAAGGCGAGATCAAGCGAGCAGTCGTCCTTGCACTTTTCATCCCACTCATCATCAGCAGCGGCGGTAACTCCGGCTCACAAGCCACATCTCTTGTGATTCGGGCAATGGCGCTTGAAGAGATCCGGCTCCGGGACTGGTGGCGCGTGATGCGTCGAGAGATCGGCGCGGGCCTTGCGCTTGGGGCTGTGCTTGGTGCAATCGCGCTCGTCCGGATACTTCTTTGGCCAAGTCGTCAAACACTCTACGGCGAACACTTTGTTATAGTAGGACTAACTGTGGCATCCAGCTTGATTGGGGTTGTATTGTTTGGAACGCTTGTCGGATCGATGCTGCCATTCGTGTTGCGCCGACTCGGTTTTGACCCGGCTGTTTCGTCAGCACCCTTCGTTGCTACACTCGTAGACGTAACGGGAATCGTCATTTACTTCAGTGTTGCCTTAGCGATCTTGAGTGGAACGTTACTGTGAACACAAAATCCCAAGAATGGTAAAATAAATGAACTCGATGAACCACCTGAGAGAATTCAGTAACCCACGCCCCGAGTACCGCCCAATGCCGCTCTGGGTCTGGAACGACGAGCTCCAATGGGGGCGCCTCAAGGAGCAGGTCACTCAATTCAAGAAACTTGGTTTCGGAGGAGTGTTCGTCCATCCACGTCCCGGCTTGATCACAGAGTATCTGGGCCTCGAATGGTTTGAAATGTGGAAAAGAAGCATGCTCCACTGTAAGAAGCTTGGGATGCAGTGCAATATTTATGACGAGAACAGTTACCCTTCAGGTTTTGCTGGTGGATATGCCCCGAGCGTTTCTCCCGATACTGCCTGTCAATTCGTTGCTATGAGTTTCATCCCACCGAATCAGCCGGCGTCTGTGGCTGTTCTATCGGTATTTCGCTTCAAGAAAAGGAATGGACGCATTGTCTCCGTGACGGATGTCTCTCACCTCCCGCCGGAGCGTCGAGCAGGCGGAGCTCCGCTCATGGTATTTGAACTCCGACGGGCATCTGCGAGTCCGTGGACGGGGGATTTCCCCTACACCGATTTGACAAACCCTGAGACTGTCAAGGCATTTATCGCGACAACGCATGAGAGATATCGTCAGCATTTCGGCAAAGAATTCGGAAAAACCATCGCCGCCTCGTTTGCTGACGAGCCACTCATCGCTGCCGATTTGGTCTATGCCGCGGGAACCCGGCCTGCACTCCCGCTGAGCTCTATGACTCTGGCAGAGTTCCAGAGGCGATATCGCTACTCGCTGATCCCCCACCTGCCTTCACTCTTCGCTGACATCGGCGACTACCGCCGCGTCCGCTTCGACTACTGGCAGATCATTCACGACCTCTGGAAAGAGAATTTCATGCAGCCCCTCGGCGACTGGTGCGAAGGACATCGGTTGGTGCTCACAGGACATTATATGGAACACGAGTGGCCTGCACCATTCATCACTCCCGATGATATGTCCCTCTACGCCTGCATGCAGATGCCGGGAATTGATTTGCTTCTCACAACACTTCTCAAACCCGAGCGAAGATATCAGGGCTTCGGCCCCATCAACGATGACATGCAAATGCTCTTCACGATGCGCATGCTTCTTTCGGCCGTCAACCAGCTGGGAAAACCTCGAGCCCTCTCCGAGATGTGGGGCGCTGGAGGTTGGGACTCAACGATCGAAGATTACAAACGCATGGGAGATTGGGCCCTCGCGCACGGCATCAACTTCTTCAATCCTCATCTCTCCTACGTCACGACTCGAGGCGCACGGAAACGTGACCATCCTCAATCATTCTCCGATCATTCCCCTTGGTGGTCTGAAATCAAGGGCTTGAACGATCGCATAGCGCGTCTGTCCTATATCCTTTCACAAGGAAAGATGAAGAATCGCGTCCTCCTTCTCCAGCCGACGACAGGTGCTTTTCTCGTCACTAGACCGGACGACAAGGCGAGTGCTGAGTTTGAGAGGATGAAGAAGGAACATGGAAGTTTGGTTCAGCTTCTTTGTGACAACCAGATCGACTTCGACCTCGGAGACGAATACCTTCTTGAAGAGTACGGTCACGCTACAAAGGGCCAACTTACCGTAGGCAAGGCCAAATATGATCTCGTCATTATTCCTCCGGCTATGACGAACATGCGGCATCAAACCGTCTCGCTGCTCGAAAAGTACGTGAGGTATGGTGGTGAAGTGCTGACACTATCATCTCCGGCTAAGTGGGTAGATGGAAGGCCGAGCAATTTGGTCTCGATGCTCCAGCGGCGATTCCAGTCCAGATGGCTTTCGGTGAAAAATCCAAAGACTTTCTTGAAACTGATCCAGCGACGCCTCAATCCGTATGTTGAGTTCAGCTCCCCTCGACCACGAAACTTTTCTCATCACATGCGCCACCTCGATGACGGGTCAACGATTCATTTCTTCTTCAACGGCAGTGCGAGAGCATTTCACTCGGAAGTTACACTGCAGGGCAAGTCTCTCGAAGTGTGGGACGCAGACACGGGAGATTCCAGAGCCGCTGAATTCATGAAGAAGGGTCAAAATCATGTAGCAACTTCTCTTCATCTTCCTCCAACTCAATCGATTCTCCTTCGAGCAGTACCTACTGATTCGGGTTATCCCCCCGTCAGGTTTTTCTCCCGGAATAAGCGGGAACGATCTCTTCGCGTCGCACCGATGAAGGTAACTGCAGACTCACTCAACGTTCTTGTTCTGGATTATTGCGATGTGAAATACTTGGGAAAGGGAGAGAGGGGAATAAACACGTGGCGAGGAAATTGGAACATCTGGCAGGCTCACGGTTTTGAGCGTCCCGCCTGGGATAATTCAGTTCAATTCCGAAAGCGCATCCTCGATCGGAATCATTTCGGACCGGAAACCGGGTTCGAGGCGACATTTCGATTCAACATCGCAAGGAGCACCGAGCTCCGTTCCTTAGAACTTGCAATTGAGTGTCCTGAGCTTTATCACGTCTATGTGAATGGTAAGAAAGTTGACTACAGAGAATCGGAACGCTGGGTTGATCCACATCTGAGGAGCGTTTCGATCGCGAGAGTTGCTCATCCAGGCGAGAACGAAGTGCGCATAATCGGCCGCCCGTTTGACGTGAGAATGGAGCTTGAGAACATCTATGTTCGCGGCAAGTTCGCGCTCGAGCCAGCGAAATCCGGCTTCAAGATAGGAAAAGAACACCCGCTTCGTCTAGGTCCCTGGACTCAGCAAGGACTCCCCTTTTACAGCGAGCTCGTCCACTACGACACGAACATCAACGTTCCGCCAACTGATAAACGAATTATCGTCCAGCTTCCATCTTGGAAGGGCGGATCTGCAACAGTTCAGGTTGACGGGAAACGAGTTGGCTCCATTGCATGGTTGCCATACGAATTGGATATTACGAACTTCATCTCATCCGGAGAGCACACCTTGCGTGTCACTGTTGCCGGAACGCCGAAGAACCTTTTCGGCCCATTCCATGATCCCGCACGCTCACGGAACAGTGCCTGGCCCGTGATGTGGAGCAGGTTTCCTGAGAAGGGGCCACCGCCCGGCAAGAAATACGATCTGGAAAAGTATGGTTTATTCAAGCCCGTGCGAGTTCTCTTGAGAGAAATGTGAATCACCAAGCTCGGTGTGCTTCACTCAAAATATTCGAGAAAATCTATTGATTTCATCATTGCGCTTTCTTATTTTGGATCAGTCTTGTGATACTGCAGACTTTGTTTCCCACTTATTAAGTCCAGTAGACTCATAGCTCATCATCTCTCACATATTCTTTAGAGGAGGAATTATGCATAAATCCAGACTGGCATTCGTCTCCTTCATCGTGTCTGTAATCTATCTTGTTAGCACATACGACTCGATGGTACAAGCCCAACAGAGGCCGCTCCTGAGTCCGCGAGATTCGACGATCATGTATCTTGAAGGGAAAAAGCTTGTGGTGAATTATGGTCGCCCCTCGATGCGCGGCAGGAAAATCATGGGAGAGCTCGTACCTTGGGAAAAGGTCTGGCGCACAGGTGCGAACGAAGCGACACACTTTACGACTGATACAAGCCTCATCATCGGCCCTAATGTGCCGCTCCCTAAAAACTCCTACACATTATGGACGCTCCCATCAGAGAAGGGATGGAAACTCATCATCAACAAGCAGACGGGCCAATGGGGAACAAACTACGATGAGACCCAGGACTTCGCACGCTTTGACCTCAAGGTGGAAAAACTCGATAAACCGGTCGAGCAGTTCACCATCACTCTTGAGCCTACGGGGAAGATTTCGGGTGTGGTGAAGCTCGTGTGGGAAAATACTCAACTCTCCACACCCTTCATGATTAACGAGAAGCGCATCCCACCGAGTCCCCGGGATTCCATTGAGTTTACCCTCGGTGGAAAGAAGATTTCCGTGAACTACGGCAGGCCGTTAATGCGCGGTCGGAGAACCATGGGCTTCGTCGTGCCGTACGATTCCGTGTGGCGCACGGGTGCAAACGCGGCGACGGCCTTCACGACTGACGCAGATTTACTTATCGGCGGCGTTTCTGTCCCTAAGGGGAAATATTCACTCTGGACACTCCCAACAGAAAAAGGCTGGAAATTGATTATCAACAAGAAAGCGGGACCCGGCGCACCACAGTATGATCAGAAAGAGGATCTAGCACGCATTGATCTGAGAAGAGAGACGATGAAGGAAGCTGTAGAACAGTTTACGATCTCGCTCGAAGGAAAAGGAAACGACATGGGCGTTCTCAAGCTTGCATGGGAAAATACCCTGCTCTCAGCTGACTTCAAAGTTCAATAAAGGAAGGACAGATTGAGGTCGAATGTGGCCGCACTCAGATGACTCTCGCACAGGAACAGCTGACGAGATATCGTGAAGAAGGCTATCTGAACTACGGCCCGCTCCTCTCCCCAGCGGAGCTCAAACTCCTAAAAGATCACTACATTAAAGTTTACAGCGATCTCCGCGCAAGGGGGGAACTCCGCAACGTCGCCGTGGAAACAAGCGATGGTCCTGCCGAGGTTTTCTCAAAGCCGGAGAACCTTCAAATCCACTACTTGTGTCACCACGATGTAATCGTTCTCTCATTCCTTTACTCGAAGAAACTTCTTGACCTCGTGCAAGATCTTATCGGGAAGGATATCCGGCTCTTTTTCGAGCAAGGGTTCTGGAAGCCACCACTCCACGGCGCGCCAACAAACTGGCATCAGGATAACGGATATTTTAAGCTACTCGATTCCTCCGCAGGCGTTGGCTGCTGGATTGCCCTTGACGACGCCACCAAAGACAATGGCTGCATGTGGATTGTCCCGGGAAGTCACCGAGAATCCTACGCACACTATCGTGACATGACTACCGACCATTTGCTGCGTACAGATGTCTCTGAGGACATGGAGGTTGCAGTAGAATTGCCCGCAGGCGGATGTATGTTCTTTGAGTTCAGCACACTCCATCAAACAAAAGCGAACACCGCTGGAACGCATCGTCGAGCTTTGGCAATCCACTTCAGCAAGTCAGACGCCGTTTCCGGTGATTCAGCTTGGCTCTCGCGTGAAAAGAAATTCATTCCCATACTCAGAGGAAGAGGCTGCACCGGCGGGCTCAACGAGTTCGGAATTTCTCTCGCGGGCCGATGGGAGCAAAAATCGATCGGTCAGCCTCGCCCTTCAGCATAAACTCCCTCCCTCATTCAAACCTGCATTATCTGCTTTTCTGTTCCACAATGGCAGAGTGTTGCCGAGATGACTGATTCTTGCTGAAAAAATTTGCATCTTGGTCTGCCAAAAAGTCCCTTGATTCCTGTAGCCCCCTCCGAGATTTTAAGACTTTACCGATATTGCAGCATTTCTGGCCACATTCTGCCATTGGCACGGTGATTGCGATACAAGGAGAGTGAAATGATGGTTATCCACCAAAAAACAATTGACTGAAGGAGGTGTCTGTTATGTCACTCATTCGCTGGAACCCAGTTCGAGACCTCATGCCTTGGGGCACCGACCTCTTAAGCGACCTCTCCCATCTCCACCGGGAGATGAACCACATGTTCGATCCCTACTTCCGTGGCGGTATCGCGGATGACGGAAGCTTCGGAACATTCTGGAGTCCACCCGTGGAGATCAGGGAACGTGAAGACGCTTACACGGTAGAGGTAGAGCTCCCTGGCCTGACGAAGGACGATGTGAAGATCACGATGGAGAACGACATCCTTACAATCCGGGGCGAGAAAAATCAGGAGAGTGAGGAGAAGCGAGGCAACTATCCTCGGTCTGAGCGGGTATATGGATCATTCCTGCGGTCCTTTACCCTGCCCTCATCAGTGAAGAACGATAAGATTGAGGCACAGTACAAGAACGGAATCCTGACTGTTACGTTGCCGAAGGTCGAGGAATCGAAGCCAAGAACTATCGAAGTCAAGGTAAACTAACCGAGGCCTTTACGAATCAAGCATCGACGGCAGTGGGTTTCGCTGCCCACTTAGTGGGAAGGCGAAGCTCAGGGCCGTTTTTGTCATGAGGGAAAGGGTCATCAGTTAGAGTGTTTCGGAAAACCGTGCTGATATTCTTGCTGAATGATTTTTTGAGAAGAGACAGACTATGTTAGGAGAAACGACAAGTGACTAGAAAAAAATTGAGTGAGGAAAGTGAACAAAATCTTTACGCCGGGGAAAAATCGGAAGTGAGGAGCGTGACTTACATTCCCGAGACTTTGCCGGTGATTCCCCTACGGAATTCAGTCTTCTTCCCGCGGCAAGTGCTGCCCCTTTCAGTTGGGCGAGA
>JAHEZR010000009.1 GCA_023251005.1 Ignavibacteriota bacterium
GATGATTTCAAGCATCCTTTTTTTTCCTTTTGACAATTTGAATTCTACTAATTATCCAACACTTCCTTCAAGACTTATTCCTAATAGCTTTTGAGCCTCCACAGCAAACTCCATTGGCAGCTCACGAAAAACTTCTTTGCAGAAACCGTTTACGATCATGTTCACTGCATCTTCAGGAGAGAGTCCTCGCTGCTTGCAGTAAAAAATCTGATCTTCATCGATCTTCGACGTAGATGCTTCATGCTCAATCCGTGCCGTCGTATTCTTCACTTCCATGTACGGGAACGTATGAGCGCCGCACTTGTCACCAATAAGTAGTGAGTCGCACTGCGAGAAGTTCCGGGCACCCGTTGCGCCCTTGTTGATCTTGACCAAGCCACGATAGGAATTCTGCCCGTGACCAGCGGAAATTCCTTTTGAGACAATCGTGCTTCGGGTATTTTTTCCAATATGAAGCATCTTGGTTCCAGTATCGGCCTGCTGATAGTTATTGACAACGGCAACCGAATAAAATTCACCCACCGAATTATCCCCAAGAAGGATGCAGCTTGGATACTTCCAGGTAATTGCCGCGCCGGTTTCAACCTGTGTCCAGGTAATCTTCGAGTTTCTTCCTAAACACTTTCCACGCTTCGTGACGAAATTGTAAATGCCGCCTTTTCCCACTTTGTCACCGGGATACCAATTCTGAATTGTTGAGTACTTGATCGTGGCATTGTCGTGCGCAATTAATTCCACGACCGCGGCGTGTAGCTGATTCTCATCCCGCATCGGAGCGGTACATCCTTCGAGGTAGCTCACGAACGCACCCTCATCCGCGATGATCAACGTGCGCTCGAATTGCCCCGTCTCACGTGCGTTGATGCGGAAGTAGGTGGACAACTCCATCGGGCAGCGAACACCCTTAGGGATGTATGCAAATGAGCCATCAGTGAATACGGCTGAATTCAGTGACGCAAAGAAGTTATCAGTGTATGGCACCACCGAGCCAAGATACTTCCGTACAAGGTCGGGGTGGTCTTGTATCGCCTCTGTAATCGAGCAGAAGATGATCCCCAGCTCCTTCAACTTTTCTCTAAAAGTCGTTGCAACGGAAACGCTATCGAACACTGCATCGACCGCAACGCCAGCAAGCAGTTTCTGCTCTTCCAGTGGAATACCAAGCTTCTCGAAAGTCCTCCTGACCTCAGGATCAATCTCTTCAAGGTTATTGTACTTCGGTCTTTTCTTTGGAGCAGAATAGTAATGACTATCCTGATAATCGATCGGGCCGTACTTAATGTTTGCCCACTTGGGCTCTGCGTCCTCTTTCTCTAGCTTTGCCCAGTGACGATAAGCCTTCAGTCGCCACTCCAGCATCCAGTCGGGCTCGTTCTTCTTCTCCGAGATTATCCGGATAATGTCTTCGTTTAGCCCCTTCGGAACAGTATCGTATTCGATGTCCGTCTCGAACCCGTACCTGTATTCCTGCGTTGCCAAGGATTCAATTGTGTTCGTTTCTGTCGTCATAGTTTACACTCTCCGTTGTCTTAATTCATCACTGATCTAGTGTGCTATCGATTCTAAAGCTGCCAGTGATTCACGATGCTCTCTTGACTCGCTGTAGTTGAAACTCGGGGTGGATGAGAAGCCACGTCTGCTTATCAATTCTCTTGAGCAATCCAACCTTTTCAAATTCAACGATAACTCCCCAAGTCACTTGTTCGGCGTCGGAGTACTTCATCTTCTTATTGTATGCCATCAAATAATTCATTACACCGTAATGAAAATCTCGGAAAAAAATATTTGACAAATGATATAGAGGAAATTTTGACTTGAGATATTTCAGAAAGTCTTTCTGATTCTCGAGGATGATGGTTACCGGATCCATAGCTTTTTAGAAGTGTTTGATTGTTAAGAGTCTCTTACACAATCTCGAGCACCGTCATCTTGTCAAAGACTTCATTAATGTTCCGTTGAATCTTACCTAACGGTTTCCGGATACCACAATTATCGAACAGATAGCAACTGTCAGGTCCATCAGCAAAGCACTCTGCGATCATGGGTCTTTCGTCTTCGATCGTACGGATTACTGACGAGAGGTTGATCTCGTCGGGTCTGCGTGCCAATGCATAGCCACCTCTTAGGCCTTGTAAAGACCTGACGATCCCTCCCCGAGTTAGTCTCTGAAGAACCTTGGCTAGCAAGTCGTATGGCATGTCGAGCTTCTCAGCGAGTTCCTTCGCCGTAAACACCGTTCCCGGAGGGTTCGATGCCATGTGTCGCACAGCGATAAGACCGTACTCAACCCTTTTAGACAACCTGATCATGAGTTCCCAAATATAAGACTAATTCAGTCCTAGATATACCCAAAAAAAAAAGGTGCTTCCCTATTAACGCTAATCTCACCGCTCTCGTTCCCCTGTTGCAGCACATCTACTACCGACACTAATATAGCCATTCACGACTTCAAAGTCAAGCAGATTTGGATGATTTTGAACGACGCTTCCTCAAAGTACTAATTTGTTTCACACCGCTCAGAATTCTGTAGGGCGAATTAGTCAAGAATTAAAACCAACCCTGTGGCCATTCCCAAAAGGCAGCAATAATTGGAACGAGGAAACGGCACAACTGTTCTATTTCCTGACGCCTAAACCTTTCCTGCTTCATCGAAGCGGGTCAAATGGTACACTCACACGCACGAGAAAGCTTCATATTTCATCGTCGATGATGGGAAACATCCTCTACCCTTGTTTCTTTATGCACTTGTCTTTATCTTTTAGCCTGCAAACTGGAGAGAAATCATGAAGATTGGAATTACCTGCTACCCGACGTACGGCGGTAGCGGAGTCATTGCTACGGAATTAGGAAAAGCCTTAGCTCAACGTGGCCACCAGATCCACTTCATCAGCTATGCGTTGCCAATGCGGCTGGATGGCTTTAGCGAGAACATAGTGTACCACGAAGTCGAGATGGCGACGTATCCCTTGTTCGAATTTCCACTCTACACCCCCGCGTTGGCAAGCAAGATGGTCGAAGTGGCAAAGTTCGAGCAGCTAGATTTGCTTCATGTCCATTATGCAATCCCACACGCTACGAGTGCATATCTTGCGAAGAAAATTTTGGGGGATGAAAAAGTTAAAGTCGTGACGACACTTCACGGGACGGACATCACTCTTGTCGGGCTTGAGCCGAGCTTCCTCCCCGTAATGAAATTCAGTATCGAGGCAAGTGATGGGGTAACAGCCGTATCTCGATTCCTTAAGGAAAAAACCATCACAAACTATGGGATCAATAAGGAAATTGAGGTCATAATGAATTTCGTCGATACGGAGAAGTATCGACAGATCGATGCTCATTCAATCCGAGAGCAAATCGCACCGAATGGCGAGAAGATCCTCATTCATGTCTCGAATTTCCGAGTTGTAAAACGTGTCCCGGATGTCATCAAAGTGTTCAATACCATTCAACAGCGAATACACTCCAAACTCCTCCTCGTCGGGGATGGTCCTGATCGGTCAAATTGCGAGCAACTATGCAGGGATTTGAAGATTGTTGAGAACGTGAAGTTTTTGGGCAAACAGGCTGAGCTCGTTCCGTTGCTCTCCGCTGCTGATCTCTTCTTGATACCAAGTCAGTCGGAAAGTTTCGGACTCTCTGCCCTCGAAGCCATGGCGTGTGGAGTTCCTGTTGTCTCCTCGAGCGTGGGAGGTTTACCAGAACTCGTTGTGCACGGG
>JAHEZR010000147.1 GCA_023251005.1 Ignavibacteriota bacterium
CTTCATGACCTCAGTGTATCTCAGTTCACCCACACGGAGGGAAATGGCATCGTGAGTAGCATTTTTGAAGGCGACAAAGGTCAGTATACACTCTTTCTTGTGAATACTTCTGAATCGCTGCGTCACTTGACGTTTAAAATTGATTGTGCATTGTTAAATCCCACTGCGCTCTACACAAAGAAGAACCTCGTCACAGGCGAATCACGATCGGGAAAAGGAGAGGAGCTCATAGCTGACTCTGTGACTCTTGAACCGAAGCAAGTCGTTGTTTTCGAAATCATTCCTTCTCCTTAGCTTTTGATCATTGAGGAATTCAATTCCCCGTATGCTTGCATCGTTGTGAAATAGAAATTTATTTGCTACCTTGGAAAGTGAAAACCTGACTGCTCCGACAAGTCAAACGAACAGTACGGATACTCCACTCGCCGCGTGAAGACTATCCGCAGTGGTATCTGGGTTGCGCTACTTCTGGAAATCGTTTTTCTGGTTGCGCTGACCACTAGGATCGGCGGCGAGCCTTATTTTCAATCGACCTTCCTAAACTATTCAAACATCTCGCAGGTACTTCGTGCAGTTTCTTTTATTGCAATTATGGCAGTGGGACAAGCCGTGGTCATTATCTCGGGGGGAATTGATCTTTCCTCTGGCTCGGTCCTCGGATTGTCGGGCGTCGTTACTGCCCTGGCGCTTAGCAATGAGATGCCGGTCTTCTTGGCAATACTTGTGGGTCTTTCTAGTGGAGTCGCAGGCGGCGCCGGGAACGGACTGCTCATCACGAAGGCAAAGCTGCCGCCGTTCATCGCTACGCTCGGAATGCTCAGCGTGGCGCGTGGACTTGCGTATGCGATCACGGGCGGAGAAACAGTTAGGAACCTGCCGGAGAATTTCCTCTTCATCGGCAAAGGAGAATTCATCGGTATTCCAATTCCTATTTGGATCATGTTGATCTTTTCGATAATGATAGCTTCGTTTCTGTCCACGACAATATGGGGCCGCGCCGCGTATTCAATCGGGGGCAATGAGGAAGCGGCGCGACTAAGTGGAATAGCGGTTCATCCCGTGAAGCTCTTCTTTTATTCGCTTTCCGGTCTTTCTGCAGCTATAGCCGGTGTGCTCTATGTCTCTCGCTTTGGTGTTGGCCAATCGACCGCGGGACTCGGTTATGAACTTGATGTGATCGCTGCAGCAGTGATAGGGGGCGTGAGTTTGTCAGGAGGGAAGGGAACGATCTCTGGCGTCATTCTAGGATCGATCCTGATGGGAGTCCTTCGCAACGGTCTCGTTCTGTTAAATATCTCTGCGTACTGGCAGCAGGTCGCGATCGGACTGGTTATCATTCTCGCGGTCATCCTCGACAGGAGATCTAAGGCATGATTCTTCCGAGCCTCTTGAATCATGGATCCTGAATCAATCCTATGTGCTTCATGAGATCTCTCAAAGCTTTTTCTCTTGCTATTTTGGTTCTTGTCCTCGGCTGCACGAAGATGGAGACGAAATTGACTTTCGCCCTCGTTCCAAAACTTTTGGACAACCCTGTTTTTCAGGTAGCCCATGAAGGAGCCTTGGCAGCCGCGAAAGAACTTGGACAAGGGAAAATCGAGATCCAATGGACGGGACCAGTGACTTCTGATGCAGCCCAGCAAGCGCAAATCATCGAGAGTCTGATTGAGAGAAGAGTAGACGGAATCGCGGTTTCGGTGAACGATGCTGATGCGCTGCTAAATGTCATCAACAAAGCGGTGGATGGCGGCATCCCGGTTGTCACATTTGACTCCGATGCGCCAATGAGCAAAAGAATTTCTTTCTACGGAACAAATAATTATGGCAGCGGAAGGATTATGGGTGAGCTCTTGGTGAAGTACATGGGTGAAACCGGCAAAGTAGCGCTCCTCACGGGCACTCCGGGTGCACCGAACCTCGAAGAGCGGATCAAAGGATTCAAGGATTACATCAAAGATTTTCCCCACGTGAGGATTGTCGATATTCAAGCCTGTTACGATGATATCAACAAGGGTGTGAGCCAGATGGAGGCTGTCATGCAGGCTCATCCTAACTTGAACGGATGGATTCTCATTGGAGGATGGCCTCTCTTCACACCGCCGCCGGGCCCGCTCGCAGGAAAAAAGCCGGGAGAAATTGCGGTGATTGCTTTCGACGCACTTGCTGAAGAATTGGAATATGTGAGGCAGGGATATGCCCAGGCCCTCGTCGGTCAGAAGTTGTTCGGATGGGGTTATGAGAGCGTTCGACTACTGAAGGGGATCAAGGAAGGGAAGAAGTTCGAGCAAGTCATTGATTCCGGAGTGGACATCGTCACGAAAGAAAACGTCGAGGAATATGCATCCAAGTGGAAAACGAGAAAGTTCTGAATGTTTCGATCTGCTTTTATTCTCTTCATTCTCTGCTATAATCATTTTCTTATTGCTCAACCTATGACTCCTGAAGATCGCTGGGTTGACAGTACTCTATCAAAGATGACTCTCGAGGAGAAGGTTGGTCAGCTCTTCGTCGCGGACTTTGTAGCCGTCTACAGCCACGATGAGAGTGAGAACCTCACACGCATCAAACGACAGATAGAGGAATTCCACATCGGCGGGATTATTCTGGCAGGTGGAGCGGTTGTCGACATCGCGGTGATGACGAACGAACTTCAGCGTCTTTCAAAGATCCCTCTTCTCGTCTCGGCTGATTTAGAGTCCGGGCTCGGCTTCTGGCATCCGTGGCGGTTCGTGAAGGGACGCGCTCCAGATCTCCCGAAGTTCGTTTCCGGTGGGGGTACTGCTTTTCCAAGCAACATGGCCATCGGTGCAACGGCGAAGCCTCAGTACGCATACGAAGCTGGAAGAATCACGGGTAAAGAAGCGCGGGCTGTGGGGATCAACTGGGCCTTGGCTCCTGTTATCGATGTCAACAACAATCCGAAGAATCCGATAGTCAATACCCGATCATTCGGAGAGGATCCCGAGCTTGTGGGCAAGATGGGAGCTGCCTTCATCCGTGGTTGTCAGGAGGCTGGAGTGATTGCCACAGCGAAACATTTTCCCGGTCACGGCGACACGGAAGAGGATTCTCATATGAGGTTACCTGTTTTAAAGTTCAATTTGGAGAGACTCCTCTCGGTTGAGCTTGTTCCGTACCAGGAAGCAGTTGCCGCAGGCGTTAAGTCCATCATGACTGCTCATATCGCACTGCCAAAGCTTGACTCAACTCGTCGCCCTGCAACTTTGTCAAAGTCGATTCTCACAAATCTTCTGCGAGAGAGATTGAAGTTTGGTGGAATCATTGTTACGGACGGACTGACGATGCAAGGAGTGACTGATAAGTATGGTATTACCGATGCCGCCTTGTTAGCGATTGAAGCTGGCGCGGATGCTCTTCTCGTCCCGCCCGATATCGAGGCGGCTTACAACTATCTGCTTGATGCAGTGAGAAAGGGAAAGCTTACTGCTGCGCGTCTCGACTCTTCAGTGAGGAGGATCCTCTCTGCCAAAGCCTGGCTTGGGCTACACAGAGATTGCTGCGTCGATGTCTCGAAGGTCATGAAAGTTGTTGGCTCACCCTCCTCTGAGGCGCTCTCGAGGAAGATCGCACAAGATGCAATCACGTTATTGGAGAATAACAATCGCGCGGTACCGATTCGGCGCGACAGGAACCTAAAGATTGCCGTGGTTGTCCTATCTGACGTCGCGAATCGAGACCTCGGTCGC
>JAHEZR010000148.1 GCA_023251005.1 Ignavibacteriota bacterium
GCCCGTCAGGAGCCAGTGAGTGAGGGTCCCGGTCAAGCCTGCGATTTTCCCAAGCGTCACGGCGTCCGGCACCTGCTCCCCCTTTTCCCAGCGCTGAAGGGTGCGCGTCGCCACATCGAGCTTTCCGGCAAAGGTTGCCTGATCAACCCCCTTGTTTTCCCGCGCTTCTCGTATCCTCGCGCCAATATGTGATTTCATGGCTTGATGCCTCCTTGGAGAAAAACGACAAATTTGTCAATTTTTTACTTGACAGTACGACAAAAATGTCGTATTATTACAGCAGGCAGTATACAAAAAAACCAGGAAGAAGTCAAGCGAAAGCTGCCGAACATTGAATGTTGATTCCATCGCTGAGCATCGTCTTCTATGTCCCGAAAGAAGATTCAAATCATCGAGACCCGGTGCAAGACGCTCCTCACTTGCAGACCAGGTAGTGCGTTACCGTTCCGCTGGGACATCAACATCTACCGCGGCTGCCAGCATGGATGTCCGTACTGCTTTGCCCGGTACACCCATGAGTATCTCAATGAGTCGTTATTCGACTTCGAGCGGAAAATTTTTGTGAAAGTGAACGCACCCGAAATTCTCGAATACGAAATTTCGCGCCCAACGTGGCAGCACGAGATTATTAGCTTTGGAAACGTCACCGATACGTACCAGCCGATCGAGCGAAAGTATAAGCTCACGAGACGCTGCTTGAGGGTGCTCCTTAAACATCGGACGCCGGTCACTATCCTCACGAAATCGCCGCTTGTCCTGCGTGATGTAGATGTTCTCCGAGAAATCCGTGACTCAACGTTCTGCAACATTGCGTTCTCTATCACAACGTCTGACGACGCACTAAGAAAGAAAATTGAGCCGCACGCCCCTTCGGTAACGAAACGCTGGGAGGCTGCGGCTGAATTGAAGCGCCAGGACTTCCGCGTCGGCGTGCTCATGATGCCGATTCTCCCGTTTATCACAGACACCGAAGAAAACATCGGATCAAGTGTGGACGTGGACAATTCCCACAAGCGAGCAGCTTACACTGTGGAAAAACTCTCCACAGATCATTTCTAATGAGAAGCGCAAGCAACAGGAGAACTAACATGAACGAGTTCATTGCCTTGATCGATCAACAGTGCAAAGCGTGTGGCAGAGAACTCAGTTCAAGCGAGATTCAAGAATTCGAGTGCCGTACCGACGGGACTGCAGACGACATCCTCTATTGCCCGCCACACGTTTCGACTTACCTCACACTCTGTCTTGAGTGCTGCGGCGTGTACACGGTAAACCTCGGCGGCATTTGCCGTTATTGTTTGAAGTCCACCTCAGTGAACGCCGGGCATCTGCTTCAAACGGAGAACACTAACAATGCGAACGATTTTTCACATCGACGCTGATGCCTTCTTCGCATCCGTTGAAGAGGCGCTCAACCCTTCGTTGAAGGGAAAACCCGTTATCGTCGGTGGGCCAGCCCGTCCCGACTTTGTCGGGACTGACAGGAAAGGTCTGGAGCCTCGACAGAAGAATGGCCGCGGCGTTGTGGCATGTCCGAATTACGAGGCGCGGAAGCTCGGCGTGAAAACAGCTATGCCTATCAGGACGGCGGCGCGACTCGCACCACATGCGATGTTTATTCCGGGACATTTTGAGGAGTACCACCGCTTCTCTCGGAAGATTGCAGAGATCCTCTACAACTTTTCTCCCGACATCGAGCCGATGAGCCTCGACGAATCGTTTCTCGACACAACAGGATGCCTGCATTTCTGGGACGGGGCAGAAGTAATGGCAGGAGCGATCAAGAAGAAGATTTTCAAGACGCTCTCGCTCACGGTGTCCATCGGAATTGCTTCAAACAAACCCTGCGCGAAGATCGCATCGGATTTCCAGAAGCCGGATGGACTGACAATCATTCCACATGGGAAGGAAAAAGAATTTCTCGCTCCACTTCCGATCGAGCGAATCCCCGGCATCGGAGCGAAGACGGCTAAAGTTCTTCATGCTGTGAGGATCAGAACAATCGGCGAGCTTGCGGCTGCATCAAAATCGCTCCTCCATAATCTGCTGGGCATTCGCGGTGAGTATCTTCACGAACTCGCCAACGACCGAGCGCCGGATGAGATTCGTACAGACGAGACAGTAAAATCCATCTCGCGCTCAAGAACGCTTGAGCATGACACAACGGATTATGAATTCATCGAAGCACTGCTTCTTTACCTCACGCAGCGCTGCTGTAGGCGACTCCGTGAACTCCTCCGCTGTGCCCGGACCATCAGCGTGACGATCCGGTATTCGGATTTCACAACCTTTACGAAACAGCGCACGCTGCGTCTCTCCTCAAATTACGACGCAGTGATTTCCCACGAGATGATACAGCTCTTCAGGGAATTCGTTCAGGGGGGCCGTCTCATCCGGCTCGTTGGTGTTGCGGTCTCAGATTTGTGTCCACTGAATGACCAGCACACCATCTTTCAGCCGAAAAGTACACGGTTTGCTCAACTTTATGAGGGAATTGACAGGATGAGAGAAAAATTTGGCGGCGACATTGTTTCTCTCGCCAGCACACTCCAGCTTGATGTTGACGAAGATCTCGAGGTTGACCCCGAATGCTTCGGGGTTGATGGATTTCGAGTAAGAAAGCTCGACGAGTTCGTCGAAGTCTGACGACCATCACTCCCATGATCAAAAGAGAAACCATAGAGACAGTCCCACACGAATACGCACTTACTCCAATGCAATCGGAGTTCGCGGTTTCCACAGAATCGCTCTCGGGCCGATTCATCAACCCACCGCCGGGAAAGCTCTACCTTCTTTACGGTGCACGGGAGATTTTCCACCTTTCGCTCTTTGTTGCATCGAAAATCCTCGGACGGCACCGACTGATAGCCGTCGTCGATGGCGCAAACCGATTTGATGCATACTATCTCGCCCGCGTCGTTCGTGAGCAGTACGGAAATCCTGAGCCGTTCCTCAATAATATTTATGTCTCGCGCGGGTTCACCTGCTACCAGATGGAGGCAGCGATTACACAGCGACTTCCTCAGTTCCTCCACCGAATGAAATCGAAGACGGCGATGATCTTCGGGCTGCTCGACACGTTCTACGATGAACAGGCAAAGTTCCATGAAGTGCAGCACAGTCTACAGCGGATTCTGAGAAAGCTCCACGAGATGAAGACGGATGGCGTTTCTATCCTCATTGCTTCTCTCGAGATGAAAGTCTTGCCCGAGGAGCGCAATCAGCTTCTTCACACACTCAAGTCAAGCGCCGATCAGCTTTATCGGCTTGATGTAAGCGATGAACGCTCTCAACTGATTAAGGAGAATCACCATGGGACGAACCGTTCCGACCTTCACAAACCTCATTCAGGAAGAAACAAACTCGTGGGCGAAGTTCCGACGAGGACTGCGCAGGGAGGATCAAGAAATCTTTGATGACCTCTTCCGCGCACCGCGAAAGCATCTTGCTGCATCTGCTTACACCGTGCGCTCGATGCCGTTCGAAAGCATGATCATGGCAATGCTTCTTGAAGAACACAAACTCGTCCTTCAACTCAAAGCACGTATCGAACAACTCGAGACCCACCGTCCCGAAGAGGTATGCAATGAAGACTGTGAAAGGCTGGCTGTTTGACCTGTATCCGACATCTGAGGAGATGACCCTCTGGCTCGTCGATGAGGGGGGAAACAAACACTGCTGCCGCGA
>JAHEZR010000149.1 GCA_023251005.1 Ignavibacteriota bacterium
TCGGAAAGTCTCCTCGTCATCGACTACTAAGATGCGGCCGTCTTTTTTTTGCATGACAGCTCCTCGGGGAATTATTGCAGAATTAGGCGAGACCGATCCTTCTTGCCTTTACCCAACAGTTTTGCCCGTAGAATGGTCGAGCTTTTTTTAGCTTCTGCTTCTGCGTTACCTATGAACTCAGATGTCTTGCGCTTTTACTTTAGCCCGTCTCGAATCGGGTTGAGACCGCTTCGCTGGTGACGAAGACTACGCAGAGTATAAGGAAAAAAAGTAAAAATTACAAGCGATTGGGATGGGCTTGAAATACCCACAATGGTTTTGTTGATATGTCCACAAAAGGACTCATTTCTATAGGTTTTTGTCAAATGCGAGGCCAACGAAAACGGCGCAGTACCAGGCGAATGAGGAGGAATTGGATTGCTAAATCCGGTTTACGACGAGGATGACATGGGATATCTCTCTTGTCCCTAAAGCTACTAAGCACTCAGGTCCAGAAGTCCGCTTAAGATGTCGTATTCGCGTGAGACCTACTAACAAGTGCAAATAGAGTTCGGGGGATAAATGAATTAAAGTTGACGCACAAAAAGAGGAAGCTGTGCACGGAGCAAGATGGCAGCAATGTTGCTTTGCTCTTGCAGGTACTCTCTGGACTTCATAGAGGAGACATGTTATCATTCACTGGTGTGAGAAGGTAGGAATGAACATAGGAATGCTGTTGAACAACGAAGCCGAAAGGGCAGTCGGAACGGCGGGATTTGAACCCGCGACCCCCACGTCCCAAGCGTGGTGCGCTACCAGGCTGCGCTACGTTCCGCAAGAAAACTGAGAATTATTCGTGACCGAGGAAAAAAAATCAATCCAATATATCCAACTTCGTTAGGAAAGTCAAGAACTGGATTTTTCAGGGAGTGTGATAATTTGAAAAATCTTCTTGGTGGGACAGGTATTCCTGTCTGAGAAACAAGTCGGACAAAAATGTCTGACCCACCATCGCACGTGCTAATTAGGACACCACTGTTTTTCAGCGGATGCCGCTTACAAATAGAGGGACTGGCAAGGTAGGTTTAACAGTAGCAGCCGCGACTCTGAAGATGCTTATCGTTTGCTCAGCCAGAATTCGGGATCCTGTTTCTCTCGTTCCTTCCACAGTTCGAAGTGTAGCAGAGGACCACCGAGTGATTCGCCGCTCTTTCCAATCACTTCACCTTCATCCACCTTCTGGCTTAGCGCGACGGTGATCTCCGAAAGATGCGTGTATACCGTGCGGAAGCCGTAATTGTGGTTCAGAATCACAAGATTACCGTACGAGGGAAGCCATGAGATTGTCGCCACCTCGCCGCTCGAAACGGCGTGCACATCCGTTCCTGTCGGTACTGAGATATCGATGCCAGTATTCTGCGTGACCGTCTTTAGAACGGGATGGATTTGGTTCCCAAAACGTGCCACGATTGATCCTCCCGAGACAGGCCAGGGCAGTTTTCCGCGTCGACTTGAGAAAGCAAGTCCGGGAGAAACAGTTTCCGGAGTTGGTCTATTCTCTTTCCTCGCCAGCTCCGCCTCACGTTCTTTTCGAATGCGCTCTTTTTCAATTAGATCGGCGATAATATTCTCGAGCTCAGCCGCCGCTTTCGTCTTGCGCTGAAGTTCCTTTTTATAGTTATCCTTGTTCTTTCTGATCGATGCGAGAAGAATTTTTCTTTCAGCAGTCTTTTTCTTGATCCTCTGTTCCTCGGTTGCCTTCTGTGTGATCAATCGTTCCTGTTTTGCAAGCTTCGCCTGCAGGGTACTGGATTGACCCTCGAGTTGTGATTTATTATTGGCAATGCTGCGGATATCCTTCTTCCTTTGGTTGATAAACCGTCGGAGATATTCGATCCTGATGGCAAGCTGATTGATAGATTTCGAGGTTAGAAGTAATTCCAAGTCGTAGAGTCTTCCATACTTATAAACGGACGAAACGTATTTTGCATAATGGCCTTTGAGGGACTGGAGTTGGCCCTCCGAGAGGCTGATATTCAGTTGGGTCTCATCAATTTCTTTCTGCAGGCGGCTACTCTCTTCCTTCAACTTTCGGAGAAGTCGACGGATCAGTAGGCCTTGTCGGTCATAATAGTCGAGTGTTTCAAGGGTGCTTTTCTCACGTTTTTCACTCTTCTTGATCTTCTCTTCAAATTCGTCAATTTCTCGGCGAAGTTTCTCCAGTTCCTTCTCCTTTGCTCTGATATCCTGGCCCTCCGCTTGTGGACACAGAGGGCTTGAGAGACAGAAGAAGAGGAAGAGAGAAATGACTGGTACCCCCAGACGCTTCGTCATTTTCTACCAGTAAATTCGTTTTGCTGTTTCTGGTATTGTGAAGGTGAAATCAAGCCGAGGCTTGTTAATCTCGATTTCATCATAATGGAGTGAAAGACCCCGCTTCTGCCGGGAAGCCGTGATGCTGATCGAACGGGGGAGAAGCATCTTCTCGCCTGGGGCGAATCGCGCAGGAGGTTTGAATGAGGTAAATCTTCCGTAATGCGTTTCGAGGAGCGGTTCAACCGCTGTACCGCTGGCAGAAGACTCGTGGTTTTCGATGAGGTCGTATCGAACGACTACGTGTTTATCTGGATCTATCCAGTACCGGGCTGTGGAGGCGCCATTCTTGAAGAGAAGAATAACAAGATCGCCCTCAAGATACAAGGAGTCCGGCGGCATGGATTGCCTGCCCAACGAGGTGGTCCCGGAAAGAAAATCCATAACGTCGTTGAAGCCAAGCTCAACTCTCAACAGGGAGCGTATGTTCCTGTTCGTCGTAGCACCGGTGATGACACGGTTCGAGTAGCTATCGTAGTAAGTGAAGCGATCCTTTGTCAACAGCATTGTCCCAATGTCGATGCCGAAAGGTCCCTCGATTTTGATCAGAATCGAATCAGGCCGCTTGATGGAGACGCTGATGCTTCCAGTTCCGACGAATTCCCGACTTTCAATAGAGACCGTTCCACTTGCCTGGAAGTTGGTCACTCCGTCGTTGTTCACCTCCACTCTTCGGATGATTTCCTCTGAGTTGGTGCTTGTAAGATCGATGCCGCTTGTTCTCGGCGAACAGGAGACTAAGATGAAAGCAAGCAGAAAGGGAGGGAAAAAGGAAGAGAGCCAAGTTATCATTGAAGAGTACCGCGCTCGATTTTGTCCTTCAATGCTTGATTCTTTTCGTTCATCTGCAGCGCCCGTTTCCAGTAGTCGATTGCTTTTTCTTTGTCATTGAGCTTGTAGTATACGTCGCCAAGATGTTCGTTCAGTGTTGCTCCATTCTCCCCAACGGCATCTCTCAACTCGACGGCTTTGCTGATATATTTCTTCGCTTCCTCGTACTTCCCGATTTTGAAGTAGATCCACCCGATCGTATCGAGGTAGGACGATTGCTCCGGCTGTTTCTCGATAGCCTCCTTTGCCATCTGCAGGGCCCGCTCCAGTTGAAGTCCGCGCTCTGCCAGGCTGTAGCTATAGTTGTTCAAGATAATGTGGCTGTGAGGATCGAGTTTCAGGGCCTGCTCATAAATGCGATCGGAATCCTCGTGTCGCTTCATTGAATCGTAGGTCAGAGCAAGCGCCCCGAGGGCATCGACGTTCCGTGGATTGATCTCGACGGATCGTTCGAGTGCCTTTGCGGCCGAGTCGTGCTGCTCCC
>JAHEZR010000028.1 GCA_023251005.1 Ignavibacteriota bacterium
GATTGGACAACATAGGTAAAACCGCTTGGTACTCTCGCGACACCTTGGAAGTACGTTTCTCCACTGGACCGGTTGATCGCGACATGTGCGCCAACGTAAGGGGTGATGGGAGCTGCCGGAATCTTGATTTGGAATTCCGGCCCTGCCTTCAGCGAAACAACCTTTTGCGAGATTTCCACTCTTCCCTGGCCCGGCTCCGAGTTACCACTATTGCTCAACGACGCATAATCAACTTCACCGACGAGGGTAAGTCCGACAAGTCCTGCTCTCACTTTTCCATGGAGGTTCACTCCACTTGAGAACCCATACTTGGTGCCGCGATAATAATCGATTGTCGAGCCGGCGTAATCTCCTTGGGGAATAAACACTCCCAGGCCTCCGCCAGCCTGTATTGTAACTTGAGCAGAGGCAGTCGAGGACAGAAGGATCAAGGACACGAGTAGAAACCAACACTCTCGACTATACTGTTCGGTTGTTCTCATGTTGAAGCCCCTTAGATTATTCTGGCTCAGTGGTTTTTTTCAATGCTCCTTTGCACTTCGAAGACAATCTAGTGCCGTTTCAGCCGGCGGCTGTTTTCCTCAACCACAGCTTTCTGCGAAGGAGGAAGTTTCTCACTGCACAGCGCAATATATTCATTCAGCGCCTCGCCTCGCAGGTTGCTCTTTTCCAGTGCGTTGGCAATCATCATCCGAAACTCAAATCTTGATTTGAGCTCTGGATAGAATCTCAGCATTTCTTTTGCCCTGAGAACGCAGGTTGGGTAAAAGGCATAGTTGTAAAGCACCTTTGTTCCATTTACCTCCATATCCCGGAAGCCTTTTGCAGGGCGCGGTGCGCGGTTCTCTGCAGCGTATTTCTTGCCGTGGATGATTGTCGTGTTGGGAATCGAGATCTCACCGGAACCGTTCTGAGGCGGAACCCCTCGAATGTCTGCCATAGCAAGCTTCAGGAGGAGGTCTTCCTGTGAGATGTTTCTGAGGTCGCTCACCTCCAGCATTGTGAGTTCTGGAATGACGAACACCCTCCCATCCGCAGCGACGACGGTCACAGAGGAGTTCTTTCCCGTCTTAATCGTGTTATCCGATTTCAGGACGTCACCCGCTTTTAGTTTAATCCATTCTTCCGAAACCCCGCTTCGGGCTTCCACCGAGGCCTTTACATTTTTGACCACGAGCTCGCCCGCCGCGAGTGTTCCACAAAATATCAGGAGCGTCATAACGGATAGAAGTTTTCTCATTTCTGTCCCCTTCCTTTCGGTGTTTGCTTATTGCAAGTCAACGATTTTCACCCAGCCTTTCACAAGACCAGATCCCAGTTCTACGTCGTTAAGATATTCCTTTGCCCCCGTTGCCCACCCCTCATCAAATCCCTTCGTGATATCCGTTGTTTCAATAGGGATCCAGACCGTTTCAGTTCCCTTCTGGTTCCTTCGGAGAGCGTAGCGCTTTCGGTTCTTGCTGATCAGACTCGCTGTGCTTGCCTCGAGACCGGTATCGAACATGATATAGATATGTGCGTCACCCGGGTTTCCTGGTGGGACGACGTCAATAAAGGCCGAAGAGATACCCACACTTGCAAGCAGCGATGCAAAACACACCGTCATGTCATCACAGTCGCCGCCACGGAGACTAAGCGTCTCCGCTGGATACTGGACCCAGTCTTTACTCAGCTTCGGATCGTTCACATATGCGAGCCGCTTTGCAAATTCATTGAACAGAAGCTTGGCCTGCTCGAAGTTCTGAAGAGCCGGGTTTGTCGCACTAATTTGATCTTTGCTCACACTGAGAACGGAACGAGTGAAGCGAAGGACGTCTGGCTCCGTTGGCGTGACGAAGTAGCGAAGTGTGAGCGCCTCGCCGTTCCAGTTATTTCGGCTGTAGATCCGCACTCGTGCTCGGGATTTATCGTCATACTCCTCCGCTGGCGAGGCAACGACGTAAACGTCCCCATCCCGCAGCTGTGGTTCTGTAACCGTTCTGATCAGCTCGTTGAAGACCGCTGTGAACGGAATTTCTGTCACCATTCCCGGTTGGATGAGATAGCGCTTGGTTTCGGTTGGCCCATCCATGAATGGTTTGAGATAGAACGCAGCTTTCGCCTCGATCGGCTTGTCTGAAAGGTTTCGAACTTTTACCTTTCCGATTGGAAAATAGGCAAACGTTTCGGACGAAGAAGGATATACATCACTCGTGATTTCGACGTAATCAATCCGCGCAAGCTGTTCCTTCGTTTGACCAAGATTTACTTTTACGGAGAATCTGAACTGATCGCTTGTGAAGGGGTGGAATTCAACATCGCGTATTGCGCGTGAAAGAAAATCGTTCAGTGAAACTCTGCCGCTGTGGGTGCTACGTTCGAAGAAATGGAGATACGCCACGTCCGCCTGGATGCCTTTTGAGCTCCATCCCAGACCGAGCGTCGCTGCGTTGATGAAGGGTTTCAATGTATTTCCCCAAAAGATACCCTGTCGAGATCGAATATCATTCCACACATTCCATTCATAACCCGTGGCGCCATCACCATTAGTGGACAAATCCAATGCGAGCAGGAGGTTGCGATTCGGTGAGTAGGAGATCCCACCGCGAAGAGTCTTTTTTGCATCTAGAGTGAAGCTCTTCAGTTCCTCTGAGAATTCACTCTCCAGGAGTTTGAAAAGATTTTTTGAGACAACACCGAGCCGCCATTGCGAATTAAGTTCCCAGGTCAATCCGAAGTCAATGTTCCAAGAATTTGCCGTTGAAGTAATCGTCTTCGAATTGATATACGTCAAGCTGTCGCGCACGGTAAAGAATCTTGTATCGATGATCTCTTCTTGTCTGTAGCGCGCGGAAACGCCGAACGCCAGATCGTCGTTGAAGCGATATGCATAACCAAGCGTATAGCGTTCTGCGTAGGTGAGTTGCTTGTCAACTTTTGCCTGAATATTTGAGATTGAATCGATCACGGTAAAAATGTTTGGGACCCTGAATTCACTGACCGTACCGGGCGCATAACGAATTGCAGCCGCGTGATTAGGCAGAAACTGTTTTGCAAGCCCAGCGTTGTGAAAGATAAAGCCATTATCTCTTGAGCCATTTCTCAGTCCAATGAAGTTCGTCGCGCTCAGCTCCCAATCTCTCACGAAGATGAGGCCGGCAGGGTTCCAATCCAGGGAATTCAGATCGTTGGCCGATGCCGTGAACGCTGCCAGACCAATCCCACGAGCCGACCCAAGATGCTGGCTAACTGCCAGGGCGGGGACGAACATCATCGTGATCCCAAGCCTCAGCCAGTTCATCCGTTTTCCCTTATGTTGTGCGTGCGACGCCGGAACCGCTTGCGCTACTGTACCGTCAAAACAAGATTGTGAACCGACGCAGCCACTGCTAGGATATCGTCCGGAAATTCATTCGTGCGCAGCTTCGCCGAACTCGAGCTGATGAAACTGAATACGAAGGTTCGAGTGGATTCTGTCGGCAAGAGAGCCAAAACTTTCGCAGGGATGGTGACATCGCCGCCCTCTTTTTTCACATTGATTTGCAAGATCGGCTGAACCTCCGATCCTATCATTCCGCTGATGATGAGCTGAAATGATTCCGCTTTTCCTTGCCACTCCACCCGAAGGTTTTCATTCTTTGAAATCACTGAAGTAGCCTTTGGGCTAGTGATCGTAAGTTCATCTGGAGTTCTCAGGCTGAAGGTAAAAGGTCTAACCGGACCGTTGCCCGTCACTCTCCAATCGAAGCGAGAGTTGTATCGGAAATTGAAATCCTTTGCATCGCGTCCGTTGCGATTTGCGAGGATGTATTGGGGGCCAACTGCCGTATCGGGGTTCCCAAAAACTGGCACGTCGGGTAAGTGGATGAGTTTCTGAACCTTCACCATGTCCATTCCATCGAGTTGAACTTTGCCGACGTCGACCCCTTTGTAACCGATGCGCTTCCCTCGAGGCTCAACTGGCTGACTTTTGTCGCTAAAGCTTACCTTCGAATAAGAGACTGTCTGGTGGCTTGTGCCCACGTCATACTTCACACCACTCACGAACATCGTTCCGAAGTACTTCGATTCCTCGCTGTTTAAGACGCCCGTTGTGTCGACCAATGGCTTGGCGAGGGCTGATTCAGCCAAAGGTTGGAGCGAGATGACTTCGAGATCGCTCGCGAGCTGATCGGCACTGAGCTCCAACGGCGTCCTTTCTTGACATCCACTCAAGAAAAGGATGCTTGCAATTATGATCGACAACCGATGAAATCCTTTTTTTCTCAACGTGTGCTCCACTGTCGCGCTTTCACTTCGAGGTAATACTTAATCAATTTTGAAAAGAAACACAAGCCTCGTCGATCTGACGAAAAGGACAACCCCCGCTCAGTCTCATTGCGCACGAGACGAGACCGAGTCGAGGGTTTCCCCTGAGGGTTTTTATGTGCACGTTTTACCGCACAACATAAGGGATCCCCCAGTAATTATTTTCAAATGCCTCCGTGTCATCATAAATTGAGTTGTGTGAGATTGCTTCTGTGACGGCGTTGAATTTGCCAAGATGCTTGTGCGCTCTCAGCGTTATCTCATAGGTCCGGCTATACGATGCGCCAACCGGAGATTGAGAAACAAGATGGAACCTTGCACGCAGACGGTTAAGACCATCATGGTCGGCGCCGTGTCTCAGAACCACAACTTCGCTGTCAGGGTTCGAGCTCATCAAGGTGACCTGAACTTTTATCGGATCATCTGGATGCAAATCGGGAACGGGATGTAGACGCTTGCCGATCTGGAAGAAATAATCATTCGGCGAATTCACGATGAGCGAATCGCCCGTCTGAAGATAAACAACGAGCCGATTGATGACAGGCGTACTCGTTTGAGTTCCGCCTTCGATCAAGGAGAGAGAAACAAGCTTCCAGCCTTTCCAGGGCGGTGATCCCGGTGGAGCCACACGGACGAACTTTGCTTTTCGTGTCGCCGTTTCAACAAAAGGCTTCCTGAAGACCGTGTCTGGCTTTGTCGCTGAGCTGTTGTACGAGCCAGCGATAATGAATTTCCCTGTAATTGTTCTCGTGATTGTCGCGGTAACGACTGAATCTCCTTGTAGCTCATACCTTACACTACGATGGACTTTCTCAATTTTCTTGCCAAATCGAAATGGGACGATCACAGCCTCTTCTTTGCGTAACCCGGAGCCGTACTCAGGCGGCAAGGCATCCCCGTCTTCGAGATTAGGCTCCTCAGTTGCAAAGAAGTCATCGTTCATCAAGACAGATGAAAAGTATTCTTTATCGTTTGAAAATGAGGGACTCATGACCTGATCACCCCTCTCCGAGCAGCCGGAGAAATAAATCGTCAATCCGAGTGTCATGGAAAACAAGCCAACTGAGAACCGCCTCATGGTGATCCCCTTTCTTACATCACGCGAAGAAAAATTTGTTGCGCCCACTGCCACTCACCTCTCTCCCCCCAACTGAGTTTCAGGCTCGTGACCATGAGCGCAACATTTTGATGAATTAAAGTTTTGTTATTGATGACGGGAAAACTTGTGAAGAAAGTTACCCGGCCTTCTCATCTCCAGTTCAAAAATAGACCCTCGCACCGAGTGAAAAGTCAAAAACGAAGCCGACCGGATCCGGCGTCAGCACGAGAATCGGTGCAGCCTCCAGAAAGGCGTCCAATGGCGTAGAGGGGATCGCTGCTGCCACGCCGAGCACTCCTCGAACGCCAAATCCCAATCTTTCATCCCTTGTTACCCACCATCCATTTCCCCAATAACGGATAACTTCCGTTCTCCCTCCTCCGATGACTCCACCTCCACCATAGTAGAGAGAGAAATACTGTGATTGAAACGGATAGGCATGGGCCAGATAGTCCAGGTGAAACCGGAATCGGTCGTAAGGCGACAATCCAATTGCACCGTCGAGTGCAGTTGTGCTGCTCAGCCAGTATTTCCATGCGATTCCTGTCGGGGCCCCAAAGATGAATCCGACGCCGAACCTCGCACTCGGGTTTGTAATTCCAGTTGCCGGTCGGCGGTACGACTGTGCCCACGTAGCCATCGAAGAAGATAGAAGCAGAATCGCGAGAACGAACTTGAGGGATCTCATAGCTTCAGCCTCTTTTCGAGTGCTCTATCGATTGTGCCAAGTAGCTCCTCCGTCGAGAAAGGCTTCGTGATGTAGTCGTAGGCTCCCAACTTCATACATTCGGCAGCAAGTCGAAGATCGCCACCGGCGGTGACCATGATCGCTTCGATGTCAGGAGCAAATTCCTTAATGAATTTCAGCACCTCGACGCCATCAACTTTTGGCATCTTTACGTCGAGAAGTGCAACGTCGAATCCTTTCGCCTGTACCGCGTTAATCGCTTGAACTCCATCCGCTGCGGATTGCACTGTGTATCCCTCTCCCTCGATGAGCGATGCGAGCATGTAGCGAAAGGCCTCTTCATCATCGACAACCAAGATACGACCATCTTTCTTCGCCATGATAGGTTCCCCGGGAATTAAGTTCTGCAGCCTTTTCGATGAATACCTCTCCATCGAGAGAAGTTACCTAGTCTACTCAGTTCACGCATCATTCCTCTACGCTTCCTACGAGGTATTTCTCTCGGCCTCGCGCGCTACGCCGAGTATATTGTTATCCTTTATCTTACTGATAGAGTAACCGTACCGATATCAGTGTTTTGCTGTGCTCTCACTGCGACTCCCGCAATCGTTGTATCGCGGTAGGCGGTGGTCGAAGGGATGATCTTCAAATTGTAGGATGCACCCCCCGGCAGTGCTGTTAGCTTGAAGTAACCATTCGTCGTGTCCGCAAAGGCTTGCACTGTATCTGACCCCGCTGTTGTCGAAATCTTCGCTCGAGCGACTATCGGTAATACTGTGCCCGAGATTGTGCCAGAAGTTTCATTTGCTTGTATCCGGATCACGGGAGACAAAGAAAAAGACCCGGTACCTGAAACGTTTATAGACTTCGCTGCGTCAAAGTCGAGCGTGAGCTCATAAACAGCATCGGCTTTGATCTCGAACTGATGGTTCAACTTGATGCCTGTTTGCATACTGCTTGGAACAGTCAACTGGGCATTCACGCCAGAGATCGTTACATAATTTCCGTCGCCCAGGAGTAAACGAATCTGCGTGTAATGTCCAGCGTCGAGCTTCGCCTCCCCGAGGACTGCGGAAGCGCCATTTCTCAACTTGAGAAGGTCAAACGATCGAGTTCTCGAGTCAACGGTGACCCATCCGGATGCATCATCGTATCCGGCTTTGTGGACCTCGACCGATTGCACCACAATTACTACTGCTTCGAATGATGTGGGCGCATCGGTCATGTACATCCTGATCGTTCCCTGATTTCCCGGTCCCGTTGATTTATCGCAGCCGAGAATGACAAATGCAGCCAGGATGAGGAGTAGGATTACTTTCCACGTTCCTTTCATGAGTCTCTTTCTCCTTTCGCTCTCGCTGAATTGATTGTTATAATATGAGGTGTTGCGCCCATCCGCCCTTCCCCTCTTCCGCTCATCCTGTGGCATCTGGTTCACGTTGGATGAGCGCAACACGCGACGATCTCCAAATTTCGATAGCGCTAGAATGTGAAACCTATCAATGCCAGTCATCGACTCATCTTCCTACTTCGGTCGGAGAACTATCGTTCCGACGTCAGTGTTCTGTTTTGCCACAACGGAAACCCCCGTGAGCGTAGTATCCCGATAGGTGGTATCTCTTGGGACAATTTTCAGATTATAGGACGCGCCTCCGGGAAGTGGCATGAGTTTGAAAAATCCGGAGGTCGTATCTGCAAAAGTGACCACTGAATCAGCCCCAGCAGTTGTGGAGATCGCGGCACGAGCCGACACAGGATTCACTGTCCCGGAAATGCTTCCCGAAGTTTGCAGAGCCTGCACTCGAAGCACAGGGCGGAGGATATAGGTTCCAGGTCCATCCAAATGAATGGATCTGCCTGCATCAAAATCGATCATCAATTCGTAGAGGGCGTTCGCCTGAATGTCGAATTGATGATTCAACTTCAGCCCCGTCTCCATGCCACTCGGAATCTTCAGCTGAAAGGAAGCTCCTCCTAACACAACGGTGCTTCCCTCACCCACGATCAGTCGAATTTGGGTATATTTTCCGGCGTCAAGTATTCCTTCCCCAAGAACTACCGAGGCGCCGTTTGTCAACTGCAAGAGGTTATAGGTCCGGGTCGTCGAATCAATCGTGACCCACCCCGATGTCGAATCGTTTCCGGCTTTATGCACCTCAACCCGGGTCACAACAATATTGACGGCATCGAACACCACGGGATCATCTGTCATGTAGATTCTGATTTTACCTTGATTTCCAGGACTGCTCACCGGGCTGTCAACAAGCACCGAGTTTTCACGCGAACAGCCTGCAAACGATCCCAAGAACATCAACAGCACAATCCCCATCTTCTTCATTTCCTTATCCCCCCTTCTTTCTCTAATGAACATTCTTGTGTTGCGCTCACCCTCATTGCCCCTCTCCCCTTGAAGGTGGTCACACCAGGTCATCGTGATGAGCGCAACACATCGTCACAATAAAACTCCTCAAGGTTTACAAGATACCTGCTTCTTGTTGTACTTTGTACAAACCAAATCAGAAAACTTCAGCATGGTTTTGACACAAGCCTCGATTGTCTCTATCTCCTGCCGCATCTCGCGAAAGGCCTGGGCCACTTGATCTCGTTTTCCTGGAGCAACGCTACCGAACAAACTCTCATACTGCTTCGTCTCCATCGCCAGTATTGAAAGAGCGTGATTGACGAAGTGTGCAATAGACCCGACTGTGGACCCGAACATCTCCATTACTGCGGTTCGGGTTTTGTTTTTTTCAGCTTCCTTCGTCTCAAAGTCTTTCTGCGAATCGACCGCCTCTACGGTAGAGAGGGCCGGCGATTCGTTGTTCCAGTCGGGGGTCTTTCGCATTTCGATGGCCTTTTTGCCTTTTGATAAAGCAAGGGCTATGCCAGTGCCTTTTCTGTGAAGCCGAGAAGACAGTAACCTCTTAGTCTTTATAAGGTTAGAGCAGAGACAAGAGGGGAACAGCGATCGACAACCGAAGAGTCAAACTGCCGGAAATCACACTTCTACTGCGGGGATTGAAGCTCTCCTGCAGAATGTGCTCGTGGGAAGTAACTTGAAGACGGATGCAGAAAAGGAAGAGCGGGATGGAATCCCGAGCGTTCTTCAGCCTCTAGACATCGGAGAGTTTCCACTGGCCACTGCAGTAGCTTTCGATGAGTTGGTCGAGGAAGAAATGATATCGTTGTGGTAGGTTCTTATATTTTGGGGTAAGGGTTGCTCTCAAATCAGAAATGGATCTGGATGGGTCGATTGAATCGAGAACGTTTGAAAGGTATTCTCGCATCTTTTTTTCTACTCGCCCCAGAACCTCAGGATCATCTGTATCCGCGAGGACTGCTGCCGCTCGTCCGAAGTCGAGTTCCTGTTCATAAAATGTTTTGAAGGAGAGACCGCGGAAATACTCAGCTACGGTGCCGCGGTTGAGGCCACCGAGGTCTTCTGCAGTGTCCGAGACTGCACTTCTGGAGAATCCTTTTTCTCTCAGTGAGGTAAGTATTCGGTCTTCGATATCAGTTTCTTTCTCAAGGCAAGCGGCAATCTCTTCTGAGAGGTCTCTTGACCGGATAAGCTCTCTCGATTCAGAACGTGCGAGGATGGCGGCCCGCTTGATCGCACTTTCAAGTTCACGCACGTTCCCCTTCCAGTCATAGTTGAGCAGTGCGTCCATGACGGTGGACGAAAGCTTGAGACCATCGCCTTCCTTTCTGAGGAAGTGATCGACAAGGAGAGGAATGTCGGCCCTCCGTTCTCGAAGGGGAGGAAGCTCCACAGTAAACACGCTGAGGCGGTAATAGAGGTCTTCTCGAAAACGTTTTTGCTGGATTAATTCTTTAACATCCTTGTTCGTTGCAGCGACGACTCTGACATTGACTTTCAGCGTTGATGATCCGCCGACACGCTCGAATTCTCCGGATTGAAGCACACGGAGGAGTTTCACCTGAAAGGCTTCTGTCGTCTCCGTGATTTCATCAAGGAAAATGGTACCACCGTTTGCGAGCTCGAACCT
>JAHEZR010000150.1 GCA_023251005.1 Ignavibacteriota bacterium
TTGCCCTATTCAGACTGCTCAATCTCGAATAGCAAGTCAAAACGCGCATATCGAAACACGTCTCTGATGTGGCTGTTCATGCTGGTCAGTTTAAGCCGTTTTCCATCAGTTCGAAGCCGTTTTTGGGTGGCGAACAAAACGCCAAGACCAGCACTCGATATGTAGTCTAAATCCTTGAAATTTACAACCGCGGATTCGTTCACGGTGTCCAGAACCTCTTTCGCTTTGTCTGCCTGCGATGCGTCTAACCGACCCGAAAGAAGGACTTCATTGTTTGGAGTGATTTCGATACTGAACATGGCTATTACCTCAGTTTCATTGTCAATGTAACTTTATCCTTGTTGTCTCTACGGTGGTAATCAACTTTGTCAACCATGGCCTTCACGAGATGTATGCCGAGACCCCCGGGATTGCGGTTCTCAATCGGGAGCTCAAAATTTACCGGGCTTGCTTTTGTGATGTCAAACGGGAGACCTCCGAAGTCAACCAACTCAACGACGACATTTTCACCTTCGACACCAAGAGAGATCGAGATCTGGTCCGGGCCCAACGGATTGTATTTGACCATATTAGTGAAAACCTCCTCGACTGCGAACTTCACTGTAAAAGCCAGAGACTCGTTCAACTTGTTCCTGGAGATGCATGACTCAAGGAAATCAAATATCTCGTTAAGAGAGTTGACATCGCGTTTGAAGAATTTCTCCATTCACTCTATCTGCTTTGTGCCTTTTTCAACTTGCCGAAGATTCTCGCGGAGAGATGCTCAAGTTTCGGTCAAGTCTTCTACTATGATGAGCGGACAAGATACAGCGCTGTTATGTCATCGCTCTGCGGTGCATCGCCCGTGAACTTCTTGATATCTTCAATGAGTTCGGTGATAAATGTTTCGGCGGAATCGGACCTACGACGCTTCAGAAAAGCCTCAAGTGGTGCGGTAGATTCATAGAGTGCGCTCTGCTCGTTAGTCGCCTCGGGAATCCCATCGGTGTACAGCAGCAGTCTCTCGCCCTTGCCAAGCTGTATCTGTTCACTTTGGTATGGAATATCCATGTCCAACATGCCAAAAGGGATTCCTCCGGCTTTCAGCTCGTGTATTGTACCGTCAGTTCTTAACCAATATACAGGATTGTGCCCGGCATTTACCGCCTCCACTTCCCCTGTCCCGGGTGTAAGCACGGAGATAAACGCTGTGATGAACTTGTCATCCGTCGAGGCCTGGCAGATAACCTTGTTCAGTCTTCCGGCAAGCTCGACGAGAGTCATCGATGTTTCAAGATATGCTGAAAGATACGCGTGGAGACTGCTTACGAGCAGTGCCGCGGGGATTCCCTTGCCGGCAACATCGGCAACGATTAACGCGTATCGTCCTCCTTGTAACGGAATACAATCGAAGTAGTCACCGCCGACAAACTTTGAGGGTATATTGATCCCTGCAATGTCGTAGCCATCGATCGCAGGAAGAGATTTGGGAAGGATTTTTTGCTGAATCGAGGCGGCGACCGACATATCTCGCTCAATCTTTTGCTTTTCCAAAGCTTGTTGATGGAGATAGCGATTTTCGAGGGAAGCATGGACCTGACGCGCCAGGGCATCCAAGAGCAATTGGTCTGTTTCTTCGAAAGGGAGAATGCCGTTGCGGCTTTCCTTTTCGAAGAGCTCGAACGTGTACGTGGAGTCGTCAAACTTGAAACTTGATTTGATGTGGTGATCTCGCTCCTTGACCTTCCGCGGTCGAATCCCTGAAGGAAAAAATGATTCTTCCCTGACATTCTTTTTGTCCTTCACCCGGACAGCGCCCTTGGAAGCGTTCGTCAGCGAGGCAGCTCGTTCCAGCGCCAACTGCTGGAGCGATGTCCGCTGATCAAGCTTTGAGACCTCGATGCCGGTATCAATAAGACTATTCAATTGCAGAACGCGATGGTTGAGCGCAAAAACCATCTCTTTTTCCTTCCGTCGGTGAAGCAAAGACTGATACGCGTTGTCGAAGAGCTGAAGAAACAGCCTGAGAGAAACCACGTCGATATTGGAATAGGTCGCGCCGGAGGCGTGCGGGGTCAACACCACTCCAACGTGTGATTTATCGACTAACCTTTGCACAACGGATACACGTGTGGATGCTTTATCGACATTCCATAACGAACTCTGTTCTGTCGGAAAATTCAAGAGATGTTCAACATTCTCCTTGTGGCTTTGATGGAGCGTTTGCCACCCATCTGAACGGTCCGCCATGTGTAGAAGATCGATGTACGTGTTCGGAAAAACACTGCTCAGAACGGCCGTGAACTGATCAGCGAGCTCCCTTACTGTTGCGGCTTTTGAGAGCTTCCGAAAGCCTTCCTGGAGGGATTCAATCTGCCCTGCGAGCCGAGTCGAGAAACTGTTTTGGGGCACTGGCAATTCCTTGAAGAGTGTTACTTGACTACCGCCAGTGACTTGAGAGCGTCGTCAACGGTTTTTTCCTTGCCTGCAAAGCTAAACAACCCCATGATCGCTAACATTTTTTCCACCGCAGGGTCAAGGTTCGTGAATACCAGTTTTCCTTCCACATCGTTGAGTTGATCGATAATGTCAATAAGAAAAGACATCCCGATTGAATTGACAACCTTGGATTGCTCGAGGTTGATGACGACTTGCTTGGTCCCCTTCTCGAAATGCCCGGTAAATTCCTTCGCGATCGCCTCTCCCCCCTCGTTGTTTACATAGCCCGAGGTCACAATGATCAAGCAGTTGTCTCGCACTTCAGATGTGAGGGTGAATTGTTGTTCCATGATGACTGCCTTAGGTAAATAGCTTTTTTATCGTGATTCTGGTTCCGTGTGTGTTTGATTCAATTCGAAAATCGTCGGACATTGTCTTCATGAGTTTCAAACCCCATCCCCGCTTATTCTTCGATCCCAATTTGGTGTCAATACTCGGATCTTCGATCGACGATTGATCGAATCCCTTTCCATAATCTCTCACCAAAATGGTTAGCTCTTGTTTCGTCATCGTGAATTCAACCCTTACCGACTGGGTCTCTTCACCGGCATGCTCGAGGGCATTAATGATCGCTTCCGTAACGAGAACTTTCGCTTCGCCGATCTTCTCTCCCGCTATGCCCATGTGGTGAGCAAGCCGCTCGAGACCTTCAATCGCAACAAGTTCGATATCCGGGATCTTAGGCAGGGAGATCTTGAGTGAAACGGTTTCGCTCATCAAGTCATGCCTTTTTTCTTAAGACAAGCATCGTGATATCGTCGTCCTGCGATGCTCCGTTCATCCAGGATTCTCCTGCAGTAGCCAGATGGTGGATGATCTCATCAGGCGTCCTGTCCACAACTGCACGGAATTCACTTTGAACTCTCGCGTAGTCGAACATTTCACCAGCAGCATTCTTCTGTTCCGGTAACCCGTCGGTCAGCAACAGGAGTGCATCGCCCCCCTGCAATTCCACCTCATGAAGAGTATACGGAAACTTTTTCATTGCACCAAGTGGCATCCCCTTGAGCATGATTTCTTCGATTGTTCCTGAGCTTTTTCTGTACAAGTAAATCGGAGGCATCCCAGCGCTCGACATCTCGACCTTGTCCCCATTCACTTTCAGGAGACTAAATGCCATTAACATCCTTCCCATCTTAATCTCTTTGATCGATCT
>JAHEZR010000029.1 GCA_023251005.1 Ignavibacteriota bacterium
TATTGGCAAACGGGACTGCCCACCCGTTGAAAAACACAGCCACAATACTGATAAGAAAAGCCACGATCAGCAGTGGAGTCATAAACCGGTAGAGGCCGACCCCGCTCGATTTCAGTGCTGTGATCTCGTTTTGAATCGAAAGTCGGCCAGTAGTGAAAAGGCTCGAGAGCAGCATCGCAATAGGGACCACCAATTTGATGATCTCTGGCATGAAGTACAAATAATATCGGAGAACGATGTCGAAGCTCGCCTTCTTGTCGATGAAGTCATCGAGCTTTTCCATCATGTCAATGACGACAAAAATCGCAACGAAAGCGACGAGTCCAAAGAGAGCTGTCAGGAGAAACTGTTTGATGAGATATCGGTCAAGGATTTTCATTTTGTGTTGGCCTATGCTCTCCCTTCAACGTCATTTTCAGGGGAGAGCCACCGACGGGGGACGAATTTTCTAAGTTTGTTCCAATCGAACCACGAGGTTTCACGCATCGATCGGGTGGTGAGAAATGCGCCAAGGATGCATAGGAGGATGTTTGCGAACCACATCCCTAGAAATGGTGTCGCTAGGCCGCGGTCCGCAAGTTTTTCTCCGCCGATAAGGCAGGCCCAGTAAAAGAGGAAGAAACCAAGACTTAGACTGGCAGCGACGCCAAAGCTCCCTCGTCGTGCCATCATTCCCAGGGGAGCGCCGACGAGTACGAATACGAGGCAGGCTGCCGGCAGTGCGTATTTCTTATGAACCTCTACCATGTACTGGTCAATATGATTTTCATTGTAGGCAATTAAGCTCCGCTCACTCTCAATCATGGCCTGGACAGATCGGGCACGGTCAAGGGAATCTTTTTCAACGGAAATGGCCAAGATGCGAGACGCGAGGGTCTCGATGCGCTTTTGTGCCTCGGCATTGACAGCTTTGAGGCTGTCGACAGTAGCCATCATGGATTGGATGCTTAGCTCACGGTCCCCGCGGGCAAACGCGTTGTCAGTTGATCGCTCAAACTCGAAGCCCTCGGCCTTCATCGCGATACGGTGCTTCTCGAATTGGATGCGTCGGTATTCTTTGAAATCGTCTGACATCAGCTCGTGGATTTCGCCATGCCTCAAATCCATGATGAGGTTACGAAAGTCCGGAGAGAAAGAGATTGTACCTTCCTCCGCCGTAATGAGAACATTCGTGCTGGGATTCGAGTAATCATAGATCGTGACACCTTCAAGGTTATTGGAATGTTCATAGGTTTTCTGTACCAGGATGCTGTATCCACTGATGTCCTGCGAGAAAAGGCCGGGTACAAGTGTCAGCGTCGGCTTTTTCCGCCGAATATCGATCGTGAGCGTCTTTGCTCGATGATTCGCTTCGGGAAGGACGTCGTTGTCGAAGAAAAAAAGGAGCACGGTGAGCACGGAGGCAGCAGCAAAGACTGGCGCCATCATCCGAAGGAGACTTACGCCTGCGGCTTTCATCGAAGTGAGTTCGTGGTTCGCCGAGAGACCGCCGAATGCCATTAACGTTGCAACGAGGACGGACATCGGAACGGCGAGGACAAGCATCCATGCAAGGTTGAGTGCGATTAACTCGACGATCACCCAGGCACTGAGCCCTTTACCAACGAGTTGATCGATAAACTTCATCACGAACTGGAGGAGAAAAATAAAGATCATCACAGCGAGAGAAAATAAGAAGGGCGCGAGATGAGAGCGAAGAATATATCGGTACAGGATCATCGAGTGCGAGGAGATGCCCACAAGATTTTTTGGAAGCTCCACTAATATACAAAGAAGGTGCTCGTTTTTCAATTTTTGGGAGATCTGAGAGAAAGATAGGAGCTTGATATTTACTTTTCTTTTTGGTACTTTTTTGTTGAAACTTCCACAAATTTGGCGGAGGGCGTAGCGAGTCGATTGGTATCGGTTAAGAAGAACGGAAGGATCGAACCTGACTTCTTCAGTGATGAATGTGTAAAAGGGATTCGTTCCTTCTCACCAATACCGCGTTAGCGGGTTAGAGCACGTGAGGATGATAACGAGGTGTTGACCGAGCAATCAAGAAATCGCACGCACCGGGGTTCTACCGCCGTGCCCGCCATTCTGTTCCTTCTGGCCTGGGTCCTGATCTCCCTTGGACTGTCTCGTGGAAGATCGCGCGTCGAGCCCATCGCCAAGAATCAGAACCTGTCTGAAAATGTAGTCTCTTCCTCATCAACTGAATTCATCCGCGAACTTCTTTCTCTTCCCGGCGACAGTATCCCCGCTCGCTCTCGTCGTCTGGATCGTCTCCATCAGCGTGCTGCACGCGCAATCTCGCGCGACACAACGGGCATGTTGAGGGATTCTCTTGGCCGCCTCATTGACTCAAGTTTGGTAATCCCTACAGACTCGACGGCGAGGGTGAAGCACTTCACTTACCATCGCACTGACCAAATCCAGGTTCCGGTCTTCCCGAGACGAACACATCCTTTCTTCCTGCGCGCAACTCCGTCGATCTACAATCGAGAGGTTTCTCTTGATTCAACTGGTACGATGGTGATCATTCGGGAAACGGTTGGTGGGAAGGATGTGAAGATGCCGCTTGTCGTCCCCTTGAGTGATTACATTCGATTAAGTTTCGAAGTTGCCAAACGCAGTGGCCTCGAAGAACTTGCGCACAAATACAAGATCAAGGAAAAGAAGGATGAGCTGACGGAACTTCTGGGAAGCGTCACGAACATCGAGATTCCTATTCCTCCAAATCCCATTTTGAGTCTGTTCGGTGGACGCGGAATTAACCTGAGAATTTCTGGGGCAGTTGACATCCGTGCGGGGTTCCGAAATCAGCAGACCGAGCAAGCCACGATCTCCCGCTTGGGAAATGTGCGTAACGAGCCCGACTTCAACCAAGATGTACAAATCAATGTCAATGGTACGGTTGGGGAGAAGCTGAATATCAATGCAGACTGGAACACGCAGCGGACGTTTGAGTACGAGAATCAATTGAAAATCAAGTACACCGGCTATGAAGATGAGATTGTCCAGAGTGTCGAAGCTGGAAACGTTTCGCTTGCCACACCCTCTTCATTCATCGGGAGTAGCCAGGCACTGTTTGGTTTCAAAGCAGCTTTTCAGATGGGCCCTCTTCGGCTGACGACAATCGCATCGCAGAAAAAAGGTCAGGTGAAAGAGGTGACGGTAACCGGAGGATCGCAGGAGAATCAATTTGAACTGAGAGCTTATCAGTATTCCACAAGTCATTACTTTCTTGACACTCTCTACCGCTCCCACTTTTCGGACTTTTACAATTTCTTTGTACCCAGAATAGATCCCGCTCTCCAAGTCGTCGACATAGAAGTGTGGGTGACGCGGCTTGGACAAGAGGATCCCAATGAACGCGATGTTGCGGCCTTCGTAGACCTCGGTCCTCGGCCTCCGGACGGCTACCCGGCATCGAGACGAAACGTCCAGGAAAGTGTGCCCGGACAGACCGAGGTTGGACGATTTGTGAAACTCGGGAGGGACCGGTACACGCTCCATCCGCAAACGGGGTATATCACGCTAAACACGAACGTACAAAATGAGCAGGCGATTGCGGTTGCCTACCGGACCGAGAACGGTCCGGGCCAATCCGACGATATCTACTACGGTGACTTTACCAATGTTGTCCGCGATACGTCGCAGCGTTTGGTTCTGAAGCTCATAAGGCCAAGGAACCTAATCCCTCAATTTAAGACCGCATGGAATCTGCTGTTGAAAAACATCTATCCTATTGGAGGCAGGGACATCAAGAAAGAGAAATTCGAGCTGAAGGTCTACTATCAGGTGCCCGGTCGCGAGCCTCAGGACAACATTCTTCAGTTCAACCTTCTCCAGATGTTCGGACTGGATAAGACGGACGATGCCGGCACAGGGCCTGCGGATAATAAGTTTGATTTCAGTGTCGGTCTCACGATCGATCCGGCTCGAGGAGAAATCATCTTTCCTTCGCTTGAACCGTTCAGAGAGGGACTCATCACATACTTCCAACAACATAATGTTCCGGCGTTGCCGGATTCTTTTGTCTATGCCGACGTCTATGATACGACGTTGACAGGTGCGAGGAACAATAACGCAAAGGATCGTTTCATCATTAAGGGAAAGTATGCATCGGGGGTTACATCGACCTATACCCTTGGCTTCAATGTTGTGGACGGGAGCGTCGATGTGCTGCTCAACGGCGCGAGGTTGACGCCCAACGTGGATTACGTCGTCGACTACAGCACGGGTCAACTGATCATTCGAAACGAAGCTGCTCTTGTTCCGGGAGCGAACCTCCAGATTAAATTTGAGCAAAACGATCTATTCCAGCTTGCCTCCAAAACTCTGCTCGGCGCGCGTGGAGACTATCAGCTTGGCCAGCGTACTACGCTCGGCTTTACTGTGATGAATCTTAACCAGCAGACTCTGAGCGATAAAGTGCGCTTAAACGAGGAGCCAATCAGCAACACCATGTTTGGGATTGATGGAAGCACAAGTTTCGATTCGGACTTCCTTACGAATGTGGTGAACTCACTCCCGCTCATCAATTCTCGAGTGCCGTCAAACATCACACTGCGAGGCGAAGCCGCATACATGAAGCCTGATCCAAACACGAAGAAGAGTCCGATCCCACTCGATGAAGGGAAGGGTGTTGCCTATATCGATGATTTCGAGGGAATCAAACGGACGATTCCTCTTGGAACGGGATACGGGACGTAGCACTACACGAGCGTCCCTCGTTACATTCCAGGTCTCGATCCCAGTCCCGGTCAGTTCCTGCCAGATACAACAAAGATGTTTTCTAAAGCAAAGACACTCTGGTACAATATTATCCCAAGTGATGTGGTAGTCTCGGAAGTCTGGCCCAACCGAACCGTTGCTCAGGGGCAGGAGCAAGTAACTGTACTCAATGTCGATTACGATCCAACCAAGAAGGGTGAATACAACTACTCCCTTGGTCTGGGTTCTACACTTAGGGCAAATCCGCAGAAGAACTGGGGCGGCATGATGCGACTTCTTTCTGCGACGGCGAACAACCTCGTTGATGAGAATATCAACTTCATCGAGGTCTGGGCAAAGGTCATTGGCAACGGTAACCTTGGTAAAATGGTGATTGACCTGGGCCAGATCAGCGAAGACGTCATCCCAAATGGGAGGCTCGACACGGAGGATGGAATCAATCCTGCATTCCCCGTAAAGAACGGAATCCTTAATGATGGTGAAGATGTCGGCCTCGACGGGCTCACAGACGATCAGGAGCGACAAGTTTATGCGGAGTTCATACGGCTAAATCCAGAATACGCCTCTGACCCGAGTGGTGATGACTGGAACTACGTCCAGGGATCGCTGGACTTCTCAAAGATCAACGGAACCGAAGGGAACGGTCAAAGTGAAGTTGGTCGCTTCCCCGACACGGAGGATCTTAATCGGAACGGGATCGCAGACCTCGTGAACAGCTACTTTGAATATGAGGTGAACCTCGATACAACAGGAGGTCTGTCGAAAAATCCTCTGATCGTAGGCGGTGGATCCAACGGATGGTATCAATTCCGGATCCCTCTCATCGATTTCACACGGAAGATCGGGGAGCCAAGTTTTTCCGTTGTTGAATTCATCCGTGTTTGGTTCACGGGCTTCGATCAGCCCGTGATCGTCAGGATCGCGGATTTCAACCTCGTCGGGAATCAATGGCAGGAAGCGAAGAAGAACGACAGCACCTTTTCGGTAACGACGGTCAACATTGAAGATAATCCCGAGTACAGGAAGCCCCCCGGGGTAATTCGTGAACAGGATCGAACGCGGCCCGATCAGAAAATCCTTGCCAACGAGCAGTCTTTGGCTTTAGTGTTTAACAATATCTCGGATGGCGAGAGTCGACAGGCAATCCGATTTTTCTCCTCCAGGCCTCTCGATGTTTTCAACTATAAAGACATGAGGATGTTCGTTCATGGCGATCCACGCCTTCGCTTCACCGACACTACGAACTACGATATCGAACTCTTCGTTCGGTTTGGTCTTGACACTCTTAACTTCTATGAGTACCGCGAGCCTGTCCGTCCGGGCGACGCCACGAACGACGGATGGGACCCGTTGAATAATGTCCAGATCGAATTCTCCGAGATTACCTCTGTCAAACAGGGGAGAGATTCAGTCACAGGAGTCACCGCGAGGTATCCGGTCAGAAACGGAGCGCCCGGGGCAACGTACTCTGTTCGCGGGAACCCGACGCTCACACAGATCAGATTCATCTCCATTGGAATAGAGAATCCTCGTAACAAGGGCACGCCACTCCCAATCTCCGGACAGATATGGGTGAATGAGCTTCGCCTCTCGGGGGTTGATGATGAGCCGGGATTCGCTTATCGTCTCGATGCGGGGATTAAGATTGCCGACATCGCAACGATCGGGCTGAATCTTTCTAAGGTTGATCCTACTTTTCACGCTCTCGACCAGAGGTTTGGAGGTAGAAGCACTGGCATCAACTGGGGTGTGAATGCGAACATCTCGATGGAAAAGTTTCTCCCGGAGAATTGGACGGGAACCACAATCCCATTCTCCTACTCGCACATTGAAGGAATCAACAAGCCAAAGTATTTGCCGGGAACGGATGTGCTGGTTGCGGAAGCTGCACAGCGGCAGGGGGAGTTTGCCGTTTCAAGAGGCGCACCTCCGGAATATGCAAAAGTGGTCGGAGATTCCATTATTGTTGCTTCTCAAACGCTGCGAGTCTCGGATTCATGGGCGATTCCAACGGCAAGACTCCAGTTGCCAAGTGACAAGTGGTACGTTCAGGACATCTTGGACAAACTTTCGCTTGGATTGAATTATAACTCTGTTAGAGAGCGGAGTCCTGTCACCGAGTCAAGGCAAAGCTGGGCATGGGCAGGGAGATTATCCTACGCGCACGCCTTTAGTCCGGAAAACTATTTCGCACCATTTAGCGGCTTCTTAGGCAGCTTGCCACTTCTCGGTGCGTACAAGGACTTGAAGATCTACTTCACTCCAAGTACGCTTTCGTGGGGAGTCGGTGCTCAGCGTGGGCAGTCGAGAGAGCGAGTCCGAACTCAGGAGGGGGACAGACCTGTCGTGCGAAACTTTACAGCGGACCGCTCTCTCGCATTCGCGTGGAAGCTTACGGAAGGCGGCTTGATGAATCTCAGCGCTGATTATGGGCTCCAGATTTCTAGCAGCCTCGTCCATCTCGAAACGGACAGCAGCGGGAACCAGCGCTCATTCTCGAAAATCTTAAGTGACATCTTCTTTGGAGCTCGACTTATCAATTTCGGTCTCGATTATAGCTACAGTCAACGATTCTCTCTCACGCCTCGCTTGAAGGTACCCCCCCTCTTCAATCTCGACCGCTACCTCGACCTCACTTCCAATTATCGCTCGGATTACCAATGGCAGAACAATCTGCAGCAGGCGCCTCTCGGCAAGGCTAGCACGGTCACATCGCAGTTTTCGTTCGGGATCAATTTTCGTCTGAAGCAACTTACGGATCCTTGGTTTAGCCGCACAGAATCAGCTCAGGTTCCGCAACCCTTGCCTGCGGTTGGGGATAGAGGAGACTCTAGGAGGGAAAAGGAAGCGGATAAAGTAAAGGAGGAGAGAGAGCGGAAAGAAAAAGAAAAGAAGGAGCAGGAAAAGAAAGAGGAAGAAGAGAGGAAAGATAAGGAGAAGAAGGAAAAAGAGGAGAAAGAGAAGAAGGAAAGGGAGAAAAAAGAAGAAGAGATGAGGAAAGAGGAGGAAAGGAAGGAAGAAGCGAAAAAGAAAGTGGCGGAGGGAAAAGAGGAGGGAGGGAAAGAGGCAGAGAGGAAAAAAGAAGAAGAGAGAATGGAAGAGGCGAAGCAAGAGGCTGAGAACAAAGAGCAGTCGAGGAAAGAAGAGGAGAAAAAGGAACGGAAGAAAAAGGAAGAAGAGCAGAAAGAGCAAGAAAGAAAGGAAAAGGAACAGAGAGACCAGGCGCAACCGCAGGAGAAGACGGTGAGCACCCTGTCAGTCAAAGAGATTCTCCGGATCCTCATTAAACTCCCCTTCCTCGATTACGACAACATCAACATGAATTTTGTTCAGCAAAATTCGGCGCAAAATACTGGTCTCCGAGGGAGAACGGGATTTGATAACTTCTGGGGGCGTTTTCCATTCTTCCAAAAGAGCATCCTTGAGAACGGCCCGTCGCGTCTCTACCAGCTGGGGTTCATTTCCGATCCGAGCGCGAGTGTAACGAGCTTCGGTCTGCGGAAAACCTTTCCATTTTTTGGAGTGCGGACGGAGCGTGGCCTGCGGGCTCCCGGCGGCAACCTTATCGATAACTTCACTCAGACGAACAAGTTGGATTTCAAAACCACACGGGAACTTTTCCAAGGATTCCGGGTCGATCTCACATGGAAAGTCGGTTGGTCCTACAATCGTAACCAGACTTTAACTTCCGATTCAGCGACTGGAGCAGTAACGGTCAGGAGCGTACTCACGACTGGAGACGTTGAACGGTCGTACTTCTCTTTTCCAGAAGTGTTTTCCGTCAAGCTTTTCAAGAACAATATCGTAGAAGTAGCTCGAAGGTTTAAGTCGTTGAGAGACGACGCGGGGGACACTCGACCCGATGAGGAAAAGCTCGCCGAGGCTTTCGAAGATGGTTTCGAGACGCTTCCTATTCTCAAAAAAGTCTTTGGACGCTTCGTGCCGCGGGCGAACTGGACCGTCCGATGGGAGGGGCTTGAAAAACTTCCATTCCTGAAGAACTTTGCGAACCGCGTCTCGCTCGAGCATGCCTACACGTCTGCTTTTAATCGTCGTTGGAGAGGGAACCTCGGTGGCGGCGAGATCACAGAATCTCAGCGTATGTCGTATGGGTTCACGCCTCTTGCTGGCTTGAATTTAACGTTCCAGGATTTTCTGAAAGGCAACTTCGGAGGCACTCTCCGCTATAGCAGCACGACAACGTACGATCTAAGTACAGCCTCGCGAAACATTATCGAGACCTATTCGCGCGAGATCAGTGTGACGGCGAATTTTAGCCGCAAAGGCTTTGCAATTCCATTCTTCGGCTTGACTCTGACGAACGACATCGACATGACATTTTCTTACACCTACTCTAGAAATACGAGAAGTACTTTTGACATCGCCAACATTGAGGCTGGCGGCGTACCCTTGGAGGGTTTGACCCGTACAGTCATCGAGCCTCGGATCAAGTATGTGTTGAGCGCTCGAGTTTCTGCCTCCCTCTTCTATCGATACACGAATGTTGAGCCTGATCGCGGCGCTTCACGCATTCCTGGAACAAAGACAAACGAGGCGGGCTTGGACGTTCACATTGCGATACAATAGAGGGAGAATCTTCGCTTCGTTGATTCTCTAAACGAAAATTGCTATGTTGTAATAACTGAAAATCGATGGTTATGATAGAAAAAAAAGCGAACATCCTCTGGATTGATGACGAGATCGACCTTCTTCGGCCGCATCTCCTTTATCTAAATGAAAAGGGATATCTCGTTGAGACTGCGACGAACGGTGCAGACGCAATTGAAATGGTTCGAGAACGAAGCTTTGACCTCGTTTTCCTCGATGACATGATGGTGGGTATGGGGGGGATTGAGACGCTTGCGGAAATTAAGCGGCTCCGCCCGAACATGCCGGTCGTGATGGTGACGAAGAACGAGGCCGAGACCCTGATGGAAGAAGCCATCGGTGTCAAGATCAGTGATTATCTCACGAAGCCAGTCAACCCGAGCCAGATTCTTCTAACCTGCAAGAAATTTCTGGAGAGGAGAAAAATCGCGAGTGAGTACGTCTCGAGAGATTACGTCCAGGAGTTTCAGAAGATCTCTGCAGCACTCATGTCCTCTCCTGACTTTAATGACTGGGTCGAAATCTATCGGAAGCTCACGGAGTGGGAGTTGGAGCTTGATGACCATTCTGAGCTTGGCCTGCAGCAGACGCTCCTTGACCAGAAGCGCGAGTGCAATGTAGAGTTCAGTAAATTCATCGAGAGGAATTACCAAAATT
>JAHEZR010000151.1 GCA_023251005.1 Ignavibacteriota bacterium
TCCCGACCGGTAACATTTGACGTAACTTCCACCAGACGCTGCTGGTACTTGCGATCAATTTGAACTGGGGAGTTCGCGCGCTCGACGGAGGCAACATTTCGAAGGAGAACGAGCTGGCTGCTCGGAGTAGTAAGCGTCAAGTTTTGAAGGTCATCGACGTGGGAGCGATAATCTTCATTCAAACGCACGAGGATATTGTACTGATTCCCGATTGCTGGATCAGTATAAACGGATGCGACGCTTCCGTTGATGCACGTGTTGATGGTGTTAGAGATCTGAGCAGCGCTGATCCCGAGAATTCCAGCTTTCTCCCTGTCTATTTTAACTCGAAGCTCGGGCAGATTATCCTCGCGAGAGATGAGGACATCGGTTGCTCCCGGTGTCGCGCGGACGATTCCTAAGACTCCCTTTGCCAGTTGCATGCCGGTATCGAGATCGTATCCGCGAATCTCCACATCAATCGGTGCACTTGAGCCGAAGTTCAGAAGGAAGCGCAAAATGCCGCCGGGATTAATAAAGACCTGTGCTCCGACGACGGACTGCAATTTCGGTCGAAGAGCATTCGCAATCTCAAAGACACTCCGCTTTCTCTCCTCTGCAGAGACGAGGGCAACCTGAATGTTTGCAGCATGACTCCCAGAATTTCGCCCGAAGAGATTTCCGCCGCGACCCGAGGGTACACCGATGTCCGTGATCATCGCTTGCATCTCAGGTACGTTCGCCCTGATAATGTCTTCAATCTGGACTGCAAGTTTTTGGGTCTCCTCTGATCGAGTCCCAACGGGTAAACGGATCGTGACACCGAACTGTCCTTCATCTTGATCTGGGAAGAACTCCGTCCCGATAAACTTCGTTCCAAGAACAATCCATAAAGCAATTGTAATAAGAGTTATCCCAGCTATACCAAAAATAACGATGCGCCTATGGCTAAGAGCCCACTGGAGCTGTTCCTGGTACCATGCCTCAAGTTTTACAATCCACACACTGCTTGTCCTCGCCATTCGATCAGAGAATTTGGTGGAGAGCGGATCTCGTTTCGCTTCCGGCGGAAGGAACCTCAAGCACATTAGGGGAGTGATCGTCCGGGAGACAAAGAAGGAACCGAAGAGGGCAACTGTAATCGTTATCGTGAGCGGCACGAACAGGAGTTTCGAGATTCCCGTGAGGAATACGACCGGAAGAAACACAATCACAGTTGTGAGAGTCGATACGAAGATCGGCGCTGCAACTTCCTTTGCTGCCTCGAGTGTAGCCTCGAGCTTCGTTTGCCCTTCTTTCTGTTGGATGAAGTGACGGGAAATAACTTCGAGTTCGACGATCGAGTCGTCTACGAGACGGCCTACGGCGAGCGCCAGACCTCCAAATGTCATGATGTTGAGAGTAACATTCCCGAACCGGAAAAAGATGAATGTGATAAGGATTGAAAGAGGAATCGCGATGAAGATAATTGTCGTTCCCCGAAGATTGCGCAAAAAGATAAGGATGATGAGCATCGCAAGAACAGCTCCGAGAAAGGCCTCCCGCTGTAAACCACTGATCGACTGACGAATATAAAGGGACTGGTCGAAGGAGAGGGCGAGACGAACTCCCCGTGGCACGTTGTTCAGCTTCGGCATTGCTCGGAGGACAGCATCGACAACGTCAACAGTGTTCGCATTGGCTAATTTTTGTACCCTGAGTGTCACTCCACCTCTTCCATCGACTCGAATGATCTGAGTCTGCTCTTGATACGAATCCTCCACGGAAGCCACGTCCTTCAATCGAATGGGTACTCCATTCACCGTCTTCACGACGATATCTTCCATCGGCTTTACAATACTGAACTGGCTTTCGGTCTTTAGGGAGTAATCAAACCTGCCAGTCTTCAGATCACCGGATGGAAGAATGAGATTAGATTGCGCTACCGCATTCAGCACTGACAGAATAGGCAGCTGCATAGCTTGGAGACGGTTTCGGTCGACTGTCACATGGATTTCACGGATCCGACCCCCTGAGACTTGAGCGAATGCAACTCCAGGGAGATGCTCAATCTGTGGCTCAATGACGTTGAACGCAATATCATAAAGGTCTCGCTCATCCATATCCCCGGACACTGCAATCGTGCAGACTGGAATGCTCGTGATGTCGAAGCGGAGGACAACTGGTTGAGTAATACCTGTTGGCAAGATCGTCATAACGCGGTTTATTCGCTGGACGACGTCGACGAGTCCAACGTCTGTATTCGCCCCCCAATTGAAGTTCACGCGGACCTGAGAAACCCCTTCCCTCGTCGTCGATTGGACGTAATCAACGTCGTTCACTGAGCTCACGGTTCGCTCGATCGGGACGGTGACCGATTGCTCCATGTCCATCGGCCCCGCGCCGGGGTAAAAAGTAATCGTCGAGACAATGGGAATCGTTATGTTCGGCAAGAGATCAACGGGGAGCTGAACGAACGAGACTATTCCCAAAATGAGAATGGTGATCGCGATGAGTGCTGTTGAAACTGGGTATCGGAGTGCTAGGCGAGTTAGCCACATAATCTTTGTTCCGTTTTTTCTATTCCTGTGTCTGTCCTACGACTTTCACCTGCACTCCGTCACGCAATTGCTGCTGACCTGATTCCACGACTTCTTCCTCCCCGCTCAGTCCACTTAGAATTTCGAGGCGATTATTAACTTCCCAGCCTGGTTTGATGTAGACTTTCTTTGCCTTATTACTGTCGACAGTGAATACGAAGCGCCCACTTTCGTCAGCGAGAACCGTCTGAAGAGGCAACGCAAGCGCGTTCTTATGTTCATCCACACGGAGAGTAACAGTCGCAAACATCCCGGGCTTCAAGATGTGCGAAGGGTTGTCGACATCGACTTCTGCAGGCATTGTACGTGTCGCCATGTCGATCGCTTGACTGAGCCGAGAAACTGTGCCGGAAAATGTTTTACCTGGCAATGCATCGACGATTACTTTTGCAATTTTCACACCTTGCAAAGACGGAACATCCCTCTCGGGAACCGAGACGATTACTTTTACTTCATCAAGATCCATCAAAGTGAAAAGAGTCAAGTTATTCAAAGTAATCACCGCGCCAGGATCGAGAAATCTCCGTGTGATGATCCCTGAGAAGGGTGCAGTAATTCTCGCGTAACTCAGTTTTGTTTTGGCGTTCTCATAGTTTGCTTGGGCCACCGTCATTGCAGCAAGTGCGTTGTCGAAATCTTGCGTCGCGATGAGATTTTGTTCAACGAGGGATTTCGCTCGGTCATAATTCAAGCGAGTGTTTTTATAGGTTGCCGAAGTCTGGGAGACCTGCTGAACCAATTCTGTTGAATCCATCGTCGCGAGCAGTCTACCCTGTTTCACATAATCTCCGATATCCACGTAGACCTGCTCGAGTGTGCCATTCACCTTGGAGAAAATGTTCGCCTGTCGAAAAGGGAGAACGTCGCCATTGAAAGTCAAGGTGCGAGACAGCGTTTCTCTGATTGGTCTCACAGTCTTGACCAAAGCGACGGATCGTCTCGAAGCGTCGCTTGAGGAGTCTCGCTGAGAAATACGGTAGACCACAAAGCCGATGAAGAGAACGGCAAGAATGGCAATAACAATAGACTTCCGGAACGATTTCATGTCTCGTTCAGAGGCTCCC
>JAHEZR010000152.1 GCA_023251005.1 Ignavibacteriota bacterium
GAAGGGTTTGCAACACTACTCCGTACTCCCTCTTGACGTCCACCTCGAATTCCATCTTTCGCGTCAAAGTCACTCGCTCTTAGTCCAGCCATAAGATAGAGCTGGTAGCTCCAGCCTTGCCCGAAATTTCCATAAACGCCTGTGCCCGCCTCGCGCCAGGTTGTTGGGATGATGGATCTGTCAACGTTCGGTCGTTCAACTCCATTAAATGTTGGCGGCTCGTGATAAAGATTGATTATACCCACGGGGGGGAGAAGAATGCCAGCTCGGATTCCGAAGTTTTGTGACAAGTGAAGATCGAGATACGCTTGCTCCAGCGATAATTCACCGCTCGCAGCGTTCGTGTGCTCAAGCTCAGTTTCCGACTTGAAGGAAATCCAATTGTTAAATCGATGATCGAAGTAAACAACGAAGCGGTGGAAATCAAGTTGACCCTTCGGAGCTCCATCAGGCTCGTTGTAGTGGAGTTCTCCGTATCCGCCAACTGTTGTCGTCTCCTCATTTTGGGAAAAGGCTGTGGAGAGGAACAGGAGAGAAAAAAAGATGCTCGAAAGAAGAAATCCTTGCGAGATCGTCTTCGAGGATTCTCTGTGTGTAGTTTGGATGCTCGACAACGATATCATTCTTCGCTATGTTCGAACCGGGGAAAGGTGCGTGAAGAAATCATAGAGATGTGATCTCTCGCCTTTTTCTGAGCAAGGGTATGTTCTCGAGCCGTCCGCAACCACGGGGATTCACTCTTTTCGTTTTGGATGATTAGGTATCAGCGTTCGCGAGTTTACTTTCTCCGTGGCTTTCTTTATGGCTCCTCTTTTCTGAGTTCGAAATATTCCCGCTTACTTATTAGATCTTCGCCATTTATTAAGAGCTCCCCGCTCTCAATTCTCGAGCGGAGGAAAATCGGGAAACACCCGGTATCGTCGTTTCCGTCAACCGCTGAAGAAGAGTCTCTGGTCGCGGAGTCACTCACTCTCGGCCTTGACAGCCTTGAGAGGGGATAGGCCGCGTCACACTGTGAACAGATAATCTCGCTGCCGGAGACATAGAATTTTCCGTAGTTATAGCATGGCCGACATGCGTCAAATGCTGTAGCGTACGTGTTGAGTCCCGTACGAAAAACAAAAAATCGAATGTCGATCGAATCTTGTTTCAGTGCATACCGGTGGAGAACGCCATCATCAACCTGACTCAACTCGAGATGTACAGAGCCACCGTTGAGGCTGACATGCTGGACTGGCTCAATCGCAACAGTTTTGCGCGAAGAGAAGACATCATCGAATCCTAGAAAGAAAACAATCGAAAGTGTGGCGAGGCCAGCCGCAACTCGCCATCCTCTGTGCACCGAGAAGTTGATGTCGCTCGGGCTTCCGTTGCGTGTGCTGGGAACGATAAACATGAAAGCGGGGAGGCTGATGACGGCAAGGATGAAGAGGAGGTTGTTTCGCACGATGGGCCCTATGATACCCATTAGAGCGGGCTGCGGAGAAAGAATTCCCGTCTCATAGAATTCGTGTAGAGCGTTGACCAGGAGTTGTGCAACGAAAATCAAGAGAACAAGTGCTGTCACCTTAAGGAAGCGAGCGATGTCAACTCGCACACTTCCTTTGATGAACAATACTCCAAAGGCGATTGCACACAGGAGTCCAAGAAGGCCTCCGATGAAGCTTTGCATTGCTCCCTGATTAAATGAAACAGCACCTAAGAAAAGTGCAGTCTCTATTCCCTCACGCAGTACCATAAGCAGCGCGAAGAGAAAGACCCCCAGTCGGACTTGCCACGAGGAGCTGCTCAGGATAATTCTTTCAACTCTGTGTTCGATCTCGTGTCGAATCCCCCGAGCGGTTTTCCACATCCAAATGAGCATCGTAGCCACAAAGAGTGCTGCGGCCAAAAGCAAGTACCCTTCGAGTGATTCGTTCTGAAGCCCATACCTCCTGAAGATAATGGCCCCAACGACACTCCCAATCGCCGCGATGCCAAGACCGGAGTAAACAGAAGAGATAAGGTCCGGTCGGTTCATCTTCTGGAGGTAAACAATGAGAATGCCAATGATTAAGGCAACTTCGATTCCTTCGCGAAGGAGAATAATGAATGATTCGATCATAGTGGAAATTTCAAGTGACTGACCTCGAAGGGCAAATTGGTATCAGTGGGGAGTTTTGTTGCTCTGGCACTTCACGCAAACGCCGAAAATCTGGAACGTGGCACTCTGTGGCCTAAATCTTTTCTCCTTGCAAATCTCAGCTTGGACAAGTGAGATTTTGTCGTTCACAAATTCAGTGATCTCACCGCATTCCAAGCAGATGAGATGATCGTGGTGAGGGCGGCCGAAAACTTTTTCGTAGCGGGAATGGTTCTCCGCGAAGCGGTATTTTGAAATGAAGCCACATGTTATCAAGAGATCGAGCGTATTGTACACCGTCGCTCGGGATACCTTGTGGCCAGCAGATTTCATTCTGAAGTACAGCTCGTCGGCATCGAAGTGTCCCTTGCTTGCGAGCACTGCCTCGAGAACAACGTAGCGTTCAGGGGTTATCCGGTACCCTCCTGCCTTGAGAAAATTTGTGAATAGTTCCCTCGGAGTGCTGGAATTCATCGATTATTTAGATTAAGTCTAAATAAAAATAACATTCTCAATCTGAATTGTCAAGGGAAATTTTCGGCGCCCTCTTCGGGTCAATCGAATCATGAGTAGCGATTGACCTTGAACAATTGGCTATCGATTCTTACATTGGGTCAAGTTTATTGTGATCCGAGGATGCGAGGTGGACAGTAAAAGTCTTATTGATCTGAGTCACCGAGTTGCGCTCATAACTGGAGGCTCACGTGGGATTGGGGCTGCTGCTGCAGTACTGATGGCGAGAGCGGGAGCCGATATTTCGATTTCCTACCACAGAGACCGAAAAGCCGCTAACTCTGTTTCAAACGCTGTGCAGCAGGTCGGACAGAAATGCTTGGCAATCCAAGTAGATATTATGAATCACAGCAAGGTGAAAATGGGTGTTTCTGCAATCCTGAGGCGCTTCGGCAGGATCGATATCGTCGTCAATAACGCAGGGATCTGGACGTACGGCGAAATTGGTAAGATGAAAGAGGAAGTGTGGGACGAGACGATCGGTATTAACCTCAAGGGTGTATTCAATCTTTGTAATATCATCGTACCCATCATGAAGAAACAAGGAGGGGGGAAAATAATTAACCTTTCTAGTACCGCTGGACAGTGTGGGGAAGCATTCCACTCTCATTATGCAGCCTCTAAGGGCGGAGTGATCGCGTTCACAAAGTCTCTAGCATGGGAATTGGCCCCGTACAACATCCTCGTCAATTGCGTTGCCCCGGGTTGGGTGGACTCTGATATGACTGCAACGGTATTTGCTGATGAGAAATTCAGAGCAGAAGTCCAGAAGACCATCCCGCGCGGAAAAATCACAACTCCCGAGGAAATCGCAGGACCGATAGCTTTCTTGGCCTCCAGCCTCGCCGACGGGATTGTCGGAGCTGTCCTGAACGTAAACGGGGGAAGCACCCTATCCAGTTAAGACTCCAAAGACAAGTTTGCTGATCAGCACCAATGAGTTCATCTCGCCAGAAGCCGAGTAAATCCCTCATTTTCCGCCTTTA
>JAHEZR010000153.1 GCA_023251005.1 Ignavibacteriota bacterium
TCTTCTCAAACGATTCGCTGCGAACCAAAACCGTCCAGCGTGACGACCGAAAGGGCGCCAGTCACAATCTCGCGATCAACGCATCGCCGAGGCTCGGTGAGTTTACTGTTACTCCTTTCCTTAACTACTCGGAGCGATGGTATAACAAGAGCATTCGAAAAACAAATCTCATCACACCGAGCGGACGGGACTCGATCATCACTGGGGAGGTGAAGGCTATTAAAGCTGTACGTTTCTTCAATCTCGGCGTTTCTGCAAGCACGAGGTTTTATGGGATTTTTCTTCTCAATACACTTGGTGTCGGCAGCTTTCGCCACACAGTAACGCCCTCCGTCTCATATGGCTATCAACCCGATTTCTTAAAACCGAGGTTTGGATACTGGGGAACGTATCGGACAAGTTTGGGCCAGGAAGTCCCCTACAGTTTTTATGAGCGGGAAGTCTTCGGCGGCGCGCCGCGAGGCGAGATTCAGAGCATCAGCTTCAATGTTGGACATCTCTTTGAAATGAAAACCATGGTACGCGATACGTCTGATCGTGAGAAGAAGTATCAGCTTCTCAATCTCAACACGGGCATCTCCTACAATTTTGCCGCAGACAGCCTGAAGCTCTCTGAGCTCGGCGTCTCCTATAGAACAAGCATTGGTGACATTCTCAGCATTAGCGGAGGAAGCAGCTTCAACTTTTACAAGTTTGATCCGGTTGCGCGTAGGCGTGTGAACAAATTTCTGATCAGTGAAAGAGAAGGAATCGCACAGCTCACGAGTTTCTCGATCAATCTCTCCACTTCATTAAAGGGGGAGAAAAAATCCTCGCCACTGGCGACGGCGGCGCCGGGGACCGAAACAGCATTCCCGGATGAAGGCCCTGAGTACTTCGGTTATGCCGACGGCAGTCGTCCGGACTTCAGTATCCCGTGGAATCTCTCGCTTGCCTTCGACTATTTTCTCAGTCGAAGCGATCCGACAGTCACATCACGGTCCTCCAATCTCCGCGGGTCGTTGAGCTTTGACCTCACGGAAAATTGGAAGATCTCAGCGAATGCAAACTACGACATCATCAATAATCAGATCGCTGCACCGGTCATCAATGTCTACCGCGACCTGCACTGTTGGGAGATGAACTTCAACTGGATTCCAAAAGGGATTTATCGCGGCTTCAGACTTGAGCTGCGCGTGAAGGCACCTCAGCTTCAAGATCTCAAGATCACAAAGCAGGAAAGCGCTCGGAGTGTGTACTGATAATGTGGGAGGAAATTCAGGTCACCGAAAGCGGGGGGAGCGCTTATGCGCTCGCCTTTCTCTCCGCATAAAAATAGGTGGGATCCTTCTTCCGGAGAATCGTCTCCTTCGTAATGAGGTATTTCACAACGTTCTGGCGAAGAGGAAGGTGGTACATGATGTCGAGCATGACGTCTTCGATGATTGACCGCAACGCTCGGGCTCCCGTTCCGCGTTCAATCGCCCGCTGAACGACCGCCTTCAGCGCTGTATCCTCAAATTCCAATTCCACTCCCTCCATTCTGAACAACTTTTTGTACTGCTTCACGATCGCATTCCGCGGCTCGGTGAGAATGTTGAGCAGCGCATCCTCCGATAGCGAGTGAAGCGTTGCGATGACGGGAAGCCGTCCGACGAATTCAGGAATCATCCCGAATTTGAGAAGATCATCCGGCTCAACCTGTGACAGGTATTCATCGACGGAGTATTCTTTCTTTCCCCGGATACTCGCTCCAAAACCCATCGGATTCTGGCTCACGCGCTTCACGATAATTTTGTCGAGTCCTTCAAAGGCTCCACCGCAGATGAAGAGGATATTCTTCGTGTTCAGGTTAATGAGGCTCTGCTCGGGATGCTTGCGGCCGCCTTTCGGGGGAACGCCGGCCACCGTCCCTTCGAGAATTTTCAGAAGCGCCTGCTGGACTCCTTCGCCAGAGACGTCGCGCGTAATCGAAGCACTGTCGCTTTTCCGTGCAATCTTGTCAATCTCGTCGATGTAAACAATCCCTCTCTCAGCCTTTTCAACATTGTAGTCTGCATTTTGGAGGAGGTAGACAAGAATTGTCTCAACGTCGTCGCCGACGTACCCGGCTTCCGTCAGCGTTGTTGCATCAGCGATGGCAAAGGGAACATCGAGGATCCGCGCGAGAGTTTGCGCAAGGAGTGTCTTGCCAGTTCCGGTCGGGCCGATGAGAAGAATGTTGCTCTTTTCAATCTCCACTTCATCGAGGCTGTGGAGGGACTCACGCGAGTCGATTCGCTTGTAGTGGTTGTAGACAGCAACAGCAAGTGTTTTCTTCGCATGTTCCTGACCGATCACATATTCGTCAAGAGCTCTCTTGATCTCGACTGGATTTAGGCCAACACGAGTTCCACCTTTGCGAGTGGCGAAGGCGGCCATATTGTTCTTGATGATCCCAACAGCGTCGGCCACACACATATCACAAATGTAGACATCGGGGCCCGCGATGATGTTCGAGACTTCCTCGGGGCCTCGACCGCAAAACGAGCAATGAATTTTCTCTTCAATTCGTGGACGCTGAGACATTAGAATTAGAATCCTTTGTGCTTACTTTTCTTTCTTGCTGTCGGTTGGTCTCTTAGCCAAAATATTATCGATCAACCCGTATTCTTTGGCTTCTTCGGACGACATATAATAATCTCGGTCAGAGTCCTTCTCTACCACTTCCGGAGTTTTCCCAGTGTGATTTGCGATAATTTCATTGATCCTTTTTTTCATGCGAAGGATTTCCTCCGCCTGGATCCTGATGTCCGTGGCAGATCCCTGAATTCCTCCCCACGGTTGATGAATCATGATCCGCGAATTCGGAAGTGCAGTCCTCTTGCCCTTTGCTCCACCCGCGAGCAACACAGCTGCCATGCTCGCAGCCATCCCGATGCAAATCGTCGTCACGTCGGGGCGAATATACTGCATCGTATCATAAATAGCAAGCCCCGAAGAAATGCTGCCGCCGGGACTGTTAATGTAGATGTGGATGTCCTTCTCAGGGTCATCCGACTCAAGGAAAAGCAGTTGGGCAATAACGAGGCTTGCAACGACGTCGTCGATAGGCATGCCGATGAAGACGATCCGCTCCTTGAGAAGGCGCGAGAAGATGTCATACGCGCGCTCGCCACGGCCGGTCTGCTCAACGACAATCGGAACTAACTGATTCTTGATTGGAAAATCCATAATTCACTGAATCCTTTCTATAATAATAAAAAACAGAGGCTGCTTCTAATCAGGCTGCCTTCGGCTCCTCAACAATCTTTTCTTGAATAACAGAATGGTCGATCAAAAATTTCATAAGCTTGTCCGACAGGAGCCTGCTGTTCGCCGCCTTCGATGTCTTGTAGTAATTCAGGAGACGGGCTCTCTCGATGCCAATCTTCTTCGATTCTTCTTCTGCGAGTGTTTCAAGATCGGCGTCCGTCACGGTAATATGTTCGATCTCCGTTATTTTCTCTCTCAAGAGAAGCCATTTCGCTTGCCAGATTGAGGAGGCTCGATTTTCCTGTCGAAATTGTTCCTCGTTAAAGTCCGGTGGTAATTTCTTACTCGGCTGCTGTTGGCGCACCTCATCGACGAATGAATCGAGAAAGAACTTG
>JAHEZR010000030.1 GCA_023251005.1 Ignavibacteriota bacterium
TTATTAGTGGCCGCGAGGATGCGCACATCGACCTTTCTCGGCACCGAAGCGCCGACCCGCATAAATTCCCCGTTTTCAAGGACGCGCAGGAATTTTACCTGGGTAGCCAGGGGCATCTCTCCGATTTCATCGAGGAAGATTGTCCCGCCGTCTGCAATCTCGAAATAACCTTTTCGCAGATCCGTTGCACCGGTAAAAGCACCCCTCTCGTGACCGAAGAGTTCACTCTCCATGATCCCTTCCGGTATTGCGCCGCAATTCACGGTCACCAACATCTTGTCCGAGCGTGGACTTGCAGCATGGAGTGCTTTCGCGATCAGTTCTTTCCCTGTTCCACTCTCTCCGCTGATGAGAACTGTTATATCCGTTGGTGCAACTTGCAGAACGACGTCAATGATCTCTTTGATCTCAACAGAGTTCCCAATGATCCCAACGTCTTTTTGGAATTCCTGTCTGTCCATCTCTTCCCTCTTGCCCGGTCCTCTTTCCACCCTTTACCGCTCGACGACAATCGGCTCAATGTTATACCGCGACTTCAGTTCGCTGCGGAACTTCCGTGCCTCTTCGTAGTTCTTAAAGTTTCCCATCCACACTAAGTAGAAACTCTTACCACTTTTGACTTTGTTTAGGATCTCTACCGGCTTACCTGAGTTTCTAAAAAAGTTCTTCTGCCTGTTGGCATTCCCTGCCGTGGAAAACGCACCGACCTGCACCGCGAATTTACCGCCTTCCGAGCTGGGTGAAGGTTTCACTTTTTCTCCGTCATCAGCTGTTCGCGCCATCCCGCGAGGCTCCCCGTGAGCAAGATATGGAGTAGTAGGATAGTCTTTCTTCAGTCGCTCGTATTTTTGTGCTGCAGTCTTGTAGAGACCAATCGAGTAGTAGTACTGATAGATTTTGAAGAGCGCATCGTCAGCCCAGTCACTCATCGGAAAATTGTCGACGACGCTCTGGAATATTTTCACCGCTTCCGTTCCATCAGAAGTGAGAAGACCTTGCAGGTAAAGAACGCCCGGATGATGCTGATATCTCGTAAGAAGTGAAGGGAGTTCCTTCTTCACTTCATCGGCTTGACCATTCTTGATCATCTCCAGGCGCTTCCAGATATCGGGCTCATTCGATTCCTGTCCTAGTGATGTCGCACCGAAGAAGGCGTTGAGGACAAAAACCGTTAGAAGTACCCATTTAGATCTATACATCGATTCTTTCCCGTGTGTTTTTCATCGGCAAAAGAACAGGAATGGCAAGATCGTCACTCTCCCAGATCGATTCATGAGATTCTGTAATTAAGTCGCCGAAGAGCGTTGCAGAAGTCGCGCGCTTAACCTTTACCCGCACGTACTCGCCGATTCGGCAGTTCCCCTTCGGAAAGATCACAACTTTGTTTGTATCCGTCCTGCCCATCCATTCCTCATTCGATTTCTTACTTTCTCCTTCAACGAGGATTTTGAAGGTCCGACCTATGAGCGCCCGGTTATCCTCGTGCGAAATCCGTTGCTGAAGCTCTATGATCTCGTTCAGCCGCCTGACTTTCACGTCCTCGGAAACGCTGTCTCCCATTTCGTAGGCGGGCGTGTGTTCGCGAGGTGAGTACTTGAACATGAACGCGCCATCGTATCGCACATCCTCGACGAGGTCGAGTGTCATGCGGTGGTCCTGTTCTGTCTCGGTCGGGAAGCCAGCGATGATATCGGTAGAAAGGCTAACCCCGGGAATCGTGATCTTGATTTTCCTCACAAGGTTTAAGTAATGCTCGCGGTTGTAGGTCCGGTTCATGAGCTCAAGGATTCGGTCTGACCCAGATTGGACCGGAAGATGGATGTAGTTGCAGATATTCTCATACCGAGCGATGGTCTCGATTAACTTGTCGGACATATCCTGCGGGTGCGATGTCGTGAAACGCACTCGCATTGACCGATCAACGGCAGCGACTTGCGTGAGGAGATCCGCGAAATCGCTTTTGCCATCACGATAGGAGTTCACGTTCTGGCCCAGCAACGTGACTTCCTTGAATCCACGCGCGGAGAGTTCTTCCACTTCCCTTACAACGCTCGCAACAGTTCGACTGCGCTCCCGGCCTCGAGTAAATGGAACGATACAAAACGTGCAGAATTTGTCGCATCCGCGCATAACGGTAATCCAGGCATTGATGCCGTCCGGCCGCAGGGGGACGATGTCGTCATAGTTTTCCACCCGCGAGAGCTTAACCGCAAGGCCCTTTGTACCCACTGCTGCATTTTCGACGAGATCCGGAAGTTTCCGATACTCGTCCGGCCCGACGACAACATCGACGACTCCGTGATCATAGAGCAGTTTGGTCCTGAGACGCTCCGCCATGCAGCCTAGGATGCCGATCACAACTCCTGGGTTTTGATGCTTGTATCTCTTGAAATCACCGAGCCTCCCGAAAATGCGTTTCTCCGCGTTCTCCCGCACGCTACAGGTATTAACCAGAATCACGTCTGCCAGAGAAAGGTCCTTTGTTAGCCTGTATCCACGGTCGTACATGATGCTCAAGACCACTTCCGAATCAGCCAGGTTCATCTGGCAACCATAGGTCTCTATGTATAACTGTTTTGCTATCATCAGAGGGTTGAGGTCAGTTCTGGGAGTAAAAATATAATCAAATGCTGACAGATAGTCAAGGCTTCCCTACACATTAATGAATCTTAATCTTCAGTTTTGCCCAATTTCCCTTGAATGCCGAGTGCCTTTGACAATTCGTCACATCTTGAGGGCTGGATTGTATTCAAGAACCAGAGAGTCGGATTCAATTGACTCTTCTTTCACTAACCAGTATATTTGCCATTCAGTGGTGCATGCAGACAAGGCTATCTTACAAGGATGACCGACCACAAGATCATAAAGGAGATAAAGGCTAGGGCGCGAAAGAGCCGAAGGCATGTTGTGCTTCCGGATGCACTTGACGAACGTGCGATCCATGCTGCAAGGATTATCACAGACGCGGAAATTGCGAGCATAACTCTCATTGGAAACGAGGAGGAGGTGAGGAAAAAAGCAGACAGGCTCGGTGTCAGGCTCACTGGAATTCGAGTGGTGGATCCAGAGAAGTCCGACAAGCTCAGCGATTTCTCCCACATCTTCTTCAACCTTCGCAGGGATAAAGGTCTCCAATTTACTGAGGCCCAATCGACGATACAGCATCCTTTATTCTTCGGTGCGATGATGGTGCGAGAGGGAATAGCTGATGGTAGTGTTGCCGGATCTCTCTCGACAACAGCAGATGTTCTCCGGGCCGGGATTCAGATTGTTGGACTCGCGGAGGGTGTCAGTATCGTCTCAAGCTTCTTCCTGATGGTCTTCCCAGATAAGGTGTATACCTTTGCAGATTGTGGTGTCGTCCCGGATCCAACGGCAGAGCAACTCGCAGACATTGCTCTCACTACTGCTGCCAATCATCAACGACTCACTGGTGAAGAGCCCCGCGTCGCCATGCTTTCGTTCTCAACAAAAGGCAGCGCTCGACATCCGTTTGTTGAAAAAGTACAGCGGGCAACAGCACTCGCAAGGCAGAAACAGCCGAACCTCCTCGTCGACGGAGAACTTCAACTGGACGCAGCAATTGTTCCCAGTGTCGCCAGGCAAAAAGCTCCGGGTAGCCCGATCGTGGGGAATGCAAACGTGTTGATCTTTCCTGACCTCAACTCGGGAAGCATCGGATACAAAATCGCTGAACGGATGGGCGGTGCACGAGCTTTTGGACCGGTGGTTCAAGGCTTGCGGAAGCCGTGTTTTGATCTTTCCCGTGGCTGCAGCGTCGAGGACATCGCGAACGTTGTTGCAATCAATGCGGTGATGGCGAGTGGTGGATAAACCTATCCGCAGAAGCATATCTTCCCTAACACAGTGGGCTCTCTTGCCCCGGTAACTGATGGCAGGTTGCCTGGATTGCCTGCGAGGGTCTCGTTTGCGAGCAGGGCAAAGCAAAGTGCTTCCTTCGCATCTGCAGAAACGCCGTATTCATCGATCCTCATTACTGATACACCTCTGAAGTACTTCTTCAGCGCTCGCATGATTACTCCGTTGTGTGCTCCTCCGCCACTCACGATGAGTTCGTTGAGCTTTGTCTTTGGTTCGATAAATCTTCTATAATTTTCGTGGACACAATAGGCTGTAAACTCAGTGGCTGTCGCAACGAGATCAGACTTTCTCGTCGAGGCTCCGAGTCGAAGCATCCGTCCGACAAACTTCTCTCCAAACTCCTCCCGACCTGTCGACTTTGGGGGCCTCTTTTGCAGGAAGGGATGTATCGCTAATTGCTGCAGTAGATCTTCTGAAACTTTCCCTCGCAATGCATACTTTCCCCCTCTGTCATAGGGCTTGTGGTAGAATTTTTTCATCAACGCGTCGATGACCATGTTCCCCGGCCCTGTATCAAATGCTCGTACATCACGTTGCGTACAGCTCTTTGAAAGAATTGTGATGTTTGCAATTCCGCCGATGTTCAAAAGCCCGCGACTCTTCTTTCTCGAGCGAAACACTAAGAAGTCAAGATATGGAACAAGTGGAGCTCCCTCTCCCGCAAGTGCGACGTCCGCCACGCGGAAGTCACCAACGGTTGGGACTCCCGCTCGTTTCGCAATCACCGAAGGGTCACCAATCTGGAGTGTCGCTCGTACTGACTTTCCTCCATATCTCTGGGGATGAGGAAGATGATGGATCGTCTGTCCGTGAGAACCGATGAGGTCGACCTGCGACAGCCGATAGCGAGCACTTCTTGCGACACCTCTAGCTGCGTCTGCAAAAAGCTCGCCAAGGAGAAAATTCAACCGACAGATCTCGTCGACCGAACTCGAAGAGGCCTGAGAGTTTTTGAGAATCAATCGGCGCACCTCGTTTGAGTAAGGATAAGTCCGAAAGGCAAGTTGCTTGAATTTTGTCCGGAGACCATTCCCGTTTACCCGAACAAGAACCGCGTCGATGCCGTCAACCGACGTACCCGAAATCAATCCGATGACGAGCTTGCGCTTTGTGGCTTGCAGCCGAAGGAGTTCATTCATATATTGGTTCCTTGTGGGGGGATCAATTCTCCTGATTTCTTTTCTAACTTCCGGATAGATCCGTGAGTGTACCGATTCTTCTGGGCGCACATATGTCAATCAGTGGCGGCGTCCACACTGCCCTGGAACGTGGAATGAGCATTGGGTGCACAACGATTCAGCTTTTTAGCAAGAACAATACTCAATGGGCTGCTAAGCCCTTATCCAACGAGGAGATCAAAAAGTTCATGAGTCTCGAAATCAAATCGGGGATACGGCCTGTCGTCACCCATAGTTCCTACCTAATCAATCTTTGTGCTACCAATACCGTCATTTTAAAAAAATCCCAAAGGGCATTTAAAGAGGAACTTGATCGCTGCGAGCAGCTAGGCATCCCATACTTCGTCTTTCACCCGGGGGCACACATGGGCCGCGGTGAGAAAGAGGGGATCCAGCGCATTGCCGATTCTCTAAACCTCATCCACGAGAAGACACCGGATCACCATGTCATGAGCGTTCTCGAGGTGACGGCAGGACAGGGAACGGCGGTTGGCTATCGCTTTGAACATCTTCGGAAAATCATCGATGAGGTAGAAAAGAAAGATCGGATGGGGGTCTGTGTTGATACCTGTCATCTCTTCGCTGCTGGCTACCACATCAGCACGGAACGCGGGTACGAATCGACGTTCGAGGAATTCGATAGCATCATCGGACTTGCGAGACTTGTGGCCTTCCACGTTAATGATTCGAAACGAGAGCTTGGCTCACGCGTCGATCGCCATGAGCACATTGGGAAAGGGAAGATCGGTAATGTCGCGTTTCGCCTGCTTATGAACGATCCACGGTTCGTTGCAATTCCAAAAATTCTCGAAACCCAAAAAAGTGAAGACATGCACGAAGACGTCATCAACTTGAAGAAACTCAGAAGTTTTGTCCTAACGAAACCAAAGAGTGGATTTGGGCGGACCCGTAAAAAGAAACTTTAGATGCTAGAAGGGGGTCTCTTCAGCGCCAATCGAGGGCGGGATGGCCTCCTCAGTAATGAAAGCAAGGTTCTCGAAGCGTGCGTATTCTTTGATGAAGCTCAACTGAATCTGTCCGGTGGGACCGTTCCGCTGCTTGCCAAGAGTTATCTCAGCAATCCCTTCGCTCGGTGTTTGCCCATCTTCGAGAAACCTCTCACCATAAATTTCAGGCCGGTGAACAAAGATAACAACGTCAGCATCCTGTTCAATGGCGCCGGATTCTCTCAGGTCGGAGAGCACTGGCCTCCTACCACTTCGCGCCTCGACTGCACGGCTGAGTTGTGAGAGCGCGATAACCGGAGTCGCAAGTTCTTTGGCGAGCGCTTTGAGTGAACGGGAAATCATCGAAATTTCCTTTTCTCGACTTTCTGCATCCCTCGGTCCCTGCATCAGCTGAAGGTAATCGACGACAACCAATCCGATGTTGTGCTCGGCTTTCAAGCGACGGGCCTTTGCACGAAGCTCGAGGATACCGAGCGCTGGAGTGTCGTCAATGAAGATCTTCGCTTCCGCTAGCTTATGAGCCTTTGTGCTCAGCTTCGGCCATTCTTCATCGGATAGGCGCCCAGTCCGAAGTGCGTGAGCATTCACGCGTGCCTCTGCCGCCAGAAGTCGGAGAACCAACTGCTGACTCGACATTTCAAGGCTAAAGAAGCCGATCGGGATTCCATGATCCACTGCTGCATTCCGTGCTACTGAAAGGACAAGGGCGGTCTTTCCTTGACTTGGTCTTCCCGCGATGATCACCAAATCAGACGGCTGAAATCCTCCCGTGAGATTATCAAGATAGGTGAATCCGCTTGGCACGCCGATGACGCCCCCACGCTGACCATGGATTTTTTCAAGGATCTCAAATGTTTCCGCAACCGCCTTCGACATTGACGTGAAGGTTTTTTTCAGGCGGCGCTCAGCGATCTGGAAAATCTTCTGTTCCGCCTCATCCAGCAGCTCAAGTGGATCCTCCGCCGGATTATACGAGAGCTTTACAATTTCTGATGATGCCTCGATCAGTCTTCGCAGAATCGCCTTTTCAAGAACAATGTATGCGTGCGCTTCTACATTCGCGGCAGAGGTCACCTTCATCGTCAACTCGGTGAGGTAGTACGGGCCTCCGGCCGCATCGAGCTGACTCCTTCTCCGCAACTCCTCGCTCACGGTTGTCACATCAATTGGTTCGCTCTTGTCGAAGAGAGCGATCATCGCCTGAAATATTTTCGCGTGCGCATCGCGATAGAAGCTGTCCTGATCGAGCACTTCGAGTGCTTTTGGAACAGCTTCCTTCTCGATGAGCATGGCGCCGAGGACTGCTTGTTCTACCTCAACGGCCTGTGGCGGTACTCGACCCTCTGTTGGAAGAGAAGGTTCTTCGCGCACGGTGGTGTATTCGAGTTCGTTTCTTCCGGTGTCAGCCATAGATCATTCCTTCGTGAAAGCGTTTCAACAAGAGATTGATTAATGCCTCATCTCGTCATAAATCTTTTTGAAGAATTGCATGTCCTCCCATGTGGGACGTTTCCATCCCGGATTGCGGAGAAGCGCTGCCGGGTGGTAAGTCACGAGAACTTTACTGCCTTGATAGTCAAAGATCTTCCCGCGCAGTTTATTGAGTCCATCGTTCGTCTTCAGCAGCATTTGTGCAGACACTCGACCGAGACAGAGAATAATCTTCGGTTTAATGAGGTCAAGTTGCTTCCAGAGGTATGGCACACACGTTTCCATCTCAGAAGGAAGCGGTTCGCGGTTTTCCGGAGGACGACACTTGATGATGTTGCAGATGTATACTTCATCTCGACGCATCCCCACAGCTTCAAGGATCTTGTTTAGGAGCTGACCTGCGCGGCCAACGAACGGCTCTCCCTGCGCATCTTCTTCCGCTCCTGGAGCCTCGCCGATGAGCACAACATCCGCGTGGGGGTTACCAACACCGAAGACAAATCTGTTTCGTGTGTGGCCAAGAGGGCACTTCACGCACGTGCAAATCATCTCATCCAGTTCGGCGAGCGATTGCGTGGCTACCCACGGCTCGTTGATACCTTTGAGCTTCTCGACTGCCTCGTCGCCTGCCGGTCGCTTCCCTTTTCCTCCACCTTTCGCATCTGTGTAGACAATATTCCCGAACAAATCTTCTTGCTGCATGAGATATCTCTTTACATCATTGAGAAGAGTGTTTACCTCATCTTTGAATGCGTTCATTGGTGAGTATAGAATTGGTAGGGCAATGCATGAATTGCCCCTACTTTCCGAGAAGACCTGCCACACGATCGAGGATGGCGTTTGCGGCGTCGAACTTCGAAAGCTTTGGAAGCTGCGCAACTTTCCCGGATTTGTGAATAATGCTGACAACATTCGTATCCATGCCGAACCCGGCACCTTCGACGAGAGGGTTGTTCAGAACAATGAAATCGAGATGCTTCCGCTTCAGTTTGTCCTTTGCATTCCGAATGTCGTTGTCGGTTTCCAGCGCAAACCCCACGAGAACCTTGCCGTTCTTCTTTTCTCCAAGCGACTTCAGGATATCCTTCGTCTCTTGTAGTTCGAGTTTGAGTTTTTCTCCCCCTTGATCTTCCTTTTTTATCTTCCGCGCCGCTGGCTGGCTTGGAGTATAGTCTGCGACTGCCGCCGCCATAATCACGACGTCCTGTTTTCTAAAATGACTCTGGACTGCCTTGTACATCTCCTCCGCTGTTTGAACATCCACGCGAGTAACATTGCGTGGAGTCTGAAGACCAACCGGCCCGCTCACAAGTGTAACCTCTGCGCCGCGCAGAGCGGCAGCGTTTGCGACAGCGAAGCCCATTTTTCCGGAGGAACGATTGCTAATAAACCGGACAGCATCAATCGGTTCATACGTGGGACCCGCAGTCACGAGAATCTTTTTTCCCTCCAAGTCCCGGTGGGTTTTGCCCAGAACGTTTTCCACAAACTTGACGATGGTTTCTATCTCCGGCAGACGTCCAGGTCCAACCAGTCCGCTTGCGAGCTCTCCCTCTTCGGGCGGAAGAACAAAAAAGCCAAGCTCCTTGATCCGCTCGACGTTTTCCTGCGTGGTCGAGTTCGTCCACATGTCCGTATCCATCGCAGGAGAAATGACCAGTGGACAGCGAAGTGAGAGGACGAGAGTGGTAACTGCGTTGTCGGCAAACCCGTGTGCGACCTTTGCGATCGTGTTTGCCGTTGCCGGCGCGACAAGCATGACATCGGCCCACAAAGCGAGATCGATGTGCCAGGTGCTACCTTTCACCACTGACGCATTACTTGAGGGGAATGTACCGACGATGACTTCGTTCCCTGAAAGGGTCGAGAGAGTCAGGGGTGAGATGAATTCCTTCGCAGACTCCGTCATCACCACCCGCACTTCGGCACCAGCTCTCCTCAACTCACGAATGACGAAGCAGGTTTTATACGCAGCGATACCGCCGGTCACGCCAATCAATATTTTCTTGCCTTTAAACATCGGCCGCCTTTATGCAATCAAGAGGACCTCACTCCTCTTCTTCCTGCTTCGGTTGCTCTTTCTCCTTGTACCGGAATTCTATCCGGTCTTCGAGCATTTCTCGCAATGCGGTCTCTGTTGGCTTCGGACGCCTCTCAAACTCAAAGCTGATCTTCAACTGATCGGGGTTCGCTTCGATCTCTGTTTCCTCAGGGTTCTCCGTGATCTTCGTCTGGATCGTTTCGAGACGCTGGTTGAACTCGATCTTTATCTCCTCGTTGATTTGGCGTGCTCGCTTCGACATCACGGCGATGGCCTCGTAGAGGTTTTTCGCCTTCGATTCTAACTTGTCTAATTCAAGCGGTCGTACTGTCATAGAG
>JAHEZR010000154.1 GCA_023251005.1 Ignavibacteriota bacterium
TTTGCCGTGCGCTCAACGAATGCAGGAACATTTCCCGACCCTACACCGTACGCTGGCTTGCCTATGCTGTACGCATCACGGACCATAGCCGTACTTCCAGTCGCGAGGATCAAGTCGACATCACGGTGACGGAGCAGCTCTTTCGTTCCTTCCAACGTGATGACGGTCATCGCAGAGATCAATCCTCGAGGGGCACCCTCTTTTTCCGCGGCCTCAGCGATGACATGAACGGCTTCGGCCGTACACTTTGCCGCGCGAGGGTGGGGACCGGTCACCATTGCATTTCTCCCCTTGACGCAGATGAGGGCCTTAAACATCACTGTCGATGTTGGATTAGTTGAAGGAATAAGTGCCGCTACCACCCCCATTGGTTCGGCGATCTCGACGATCTTCTTTTTCGGATCTTTCCTGATCACCCCGACGGTCTTGAGATCTTTAATCGACTCCCACGTCCATTTTGTTCCAAATTCATTCTTGAGCTTCTTATCTTCGGGTTTTCCGAACCCGGTCTCTTCACACGCTAATCGGCCGAGTTGTGCCGAAGCTGCGTAGCCGGCTTCAGCCATTGCTCGGCACACGCGGTCAACCTTTTCCTGAGAGAAGTTCCGGAATTCAAGCTGCGCCTCGACAGCGCGTTTGACTAATTCACGGGCTTCTTGAATCGACTGAAGGTCTTTATCGATGGACATGTTCTCTTCTCAGAACTGTTGGTTCGCGGAAAGTGTTGAAATATAGCCCACTCCCCCGAGAATATCAACCGGATTCCAACCACATAAATGAATGAGGAGAAATACGTCGGCTCAGTCTACGCGAGAATTGATTCCTTTCCCCAGAGGTTCAAACCGGTTTGCTCATCAGGCCTGCGATCCAGTGCCTTCCCTTCGAGCTCTTCGATTGTCACCTCACAGGCAAAAGCCGTCGTCCCGGGCGTGAGATGTCCGCCGAAGACCTCTCCCTTCTCGTCGGCAAAAGTTGCGTGCATGTGGACGAACGGCTTTCCATCCTTGAGGCTCACATTGCCGGTGCAGTTCAGGATCTCGAGGTGCTTCTCAAACTTGATGGGCTTATAATCTTTTCCTTTTTGGTCATAGTATGCCACTGCGGCTTGAGATACCGCCCCAAGTGCCGTAATCTTGCCAATCTTGATGTCTTCTGCTGTACAAATCTTTAAAATACTATCGTAGAGGTCTGCTCCAGATGGTAGCTGACCCATGAAGGTGCGCTTTATGTGGTATGAATCTCGTGTCATGCTTCGTAACTGACTTTCCTCTAAATTTGATAACAGTGTACTTTAAAAGAGGGTTGCCTGTCCCGTAGCTCTCCCTCGTGTTACTCCGAAATGTTTGTATGCGAGATCTGTTGCCTCTCGGCCTCGAGGTGTCCGTTTGATAAAGCCCTCCTGAATGAGGAATGGCTCGTAGACTTCCTCAATGGTGCCAGCCTCTTCACCCACGGCGACCGCAAGTGTGTTTACACCGACTGGGCCGCCGGAGTATTTCTCAATGATTGCGCGAAGAATGCGCTTATCCATCTCGTCTAGTCCCCGCTCATCGACTTCGAGCGCTTTCAGAGAATAGTCTGCGACTTCCTTCGTTATGATTCCGCGGTGCCTTTTGAGACGCTCGTCGGCCTCAGCGAAGTCGCGGCACCGTTTCAAAAGCCTGTTGGCTATGCGTGGGGTACCTCGCGAACGCTTCGCCAACTCCACCGCGCCGTCGGAATCAGTCTTCACATCGAGGATTCTCGCTGAGCGTTCTATGATCTTCAGGAGATCGCTTGCTGGATAGTAATCGAGGCGATTCGTCACCCCAAATCGTGAGCGGAGGGGCGCGCTGAGGAGGCCAGCACGTGTCGTCGCCCCCACGAGTGTATACTTCGGAAGTGATAGCTGGATTGTCCGAGCGCTCGGGCCTGAATCGATGATGATGTCGAGACGATATTCTTCCATCGCTGCGTAGAGATATTCTTCTACAACTGGATTGAGGCGGTGGATTTCGTCAATGAAAAGGACGTTTCCCTCCTGCAAATTCGTTAGGATGCCAGCCAGGTCACCTGGCTTATCGAGTACCGGCCCTGACGTGATCTTGATGTCAGAACCAAGGCCATTGGCGATGATGTAGGCAAGGGTGGTTTTTCCCAAACCCGGAGGTCCTGTGAGAAGGACATGATCGAGAGATTCTTCCCGTTTCTTAGCAGCCGAAATAAAGACCTTAAGATTCTCTACGATTTTTTCCTGGCCGACGAAATCGTCGAACTTAAGCGGACGAAGGGTCTGATCGAGTTCTACTTCGTTCTCGAGACGCTCGGGAGTCGTCGTGTCCGAGGTGCGTGTTGAGCTTCTTTCTTGGGGACTCATGCTCGTAAGTATCGTACAGTTTACATAGACGCGCCGGTATGGCGGAGAGCTCGCTTAATAAGATCCTCCACAGGCAACGCCGTTCCATCGCTCTCCTGCAGCACGATGCGTATCGCTCTTTCCGCAGTCGGACGAGAATAGCCCAACGAAGTGAGAGCAAGCAGTGCTTCTGTCCGCAACGCTCCTGCTTTATCTTCTTTTGCTGGGGCATCGCATTCCAATCTGCCGACTTTGTCACGCAGCTCCACAACCAATCTTTCAGCGATCTTCTTCCCAACACCCGGGATGGACATTAGACCAGAAAAATTTCCATTTAGAATAAAGTTCTTCAGTTCGATGACCGAAACTCCTGAAAGAATGCCTTGTGCCATTTTTGGGCCGATACCAGAAATCGAAATGAGCAGCTTGAAAAAATCTCTCTCGCTGGAAGTTGCAAACCCGTAGAGCTGCATCGCATCCTCTCGGAAGTGAAGATAAGTGAGAACCTTCACACTTGAGCCAACGTCTCCCAGGGCCTCGTATGTTGAAAGTGGGATCAGGACAGAATACGCAACGCCATTGACATCGACGGTGATTTCTGTGGGAGTCTTTTCTGCAAGCTTGCCGTGAAGGTAGGAAATCATCAGAATTGAAAATTTGCTGTGGCGAAGAAATTCTCCCGAAGGGATGCCTTCGGCAAAAGTGAAAAGTTCAAAGTGAAATGTAGAAGGAGCGAAGCCATTGAAGTGTCGCACAACTCTTTATTTCCTCAGCCTGCGAACAACTCGATCTGGGTGTGCCTCAATGTAGGATTTCCAGTCCCTGAATCTTCTTTCCGCTCGTGAGATCCTGTGGAGATGGCAGAGGGCTACGGCGAGTGCGTCTGATGCGTCATAGGGAGCTGGGAAGGATTTCATCTTCAAGAGCGTCTTGACCATGTATCGGACTTGCTCCTTGGATGCGGCCCCACTCCCCACGACGGCTTTTTTCACCTCGCGTGGCGAATACTCCGTTGTGGGGATGTCTCGATTGACAGCTGCAAGCATCGAGACTCCGCGCGCATGTCCAAGCTTCATCGCGGATTGAGCGTTCTTACTGTAGAAAGAAGTTTCAATTGCAAATTCGTTGGGCTCGTACTTTTCGATAACGTAGCAGAGTTTTGCAAAGATAGCTTTTAGCCGAAATGGCATGCTTTTGGAACTACCGTTCTTCACGACGCCATATTCCAGTAACCG
>JAHEZR010000155.1 GCA_023251005.1 Ignavibacteriota bacterium
TGTCGAACCGATTTCGGCGACATCTGCTCCTTGTAGTTCCTCGTGGATATCCACTCCTACCTGTTGCATTTCTACGAACCTTTTCTTAGTTTTATCGATGGCAGAAAGCTTGTTTTGTCTTCACGTCCTGTTGCCATGAATATCTTGAGATTCGTCCTCGCCTTTTGTTGTCTTTTCCTTTACTCCACGTGTGATCACGGCCTTGAACTCCCGCCACCCGTAAAGCCTGGCTTCGGTGGGCGCATCGCATACAAAGGTAAGTGGCCGCCCCCCGATAGTGTTAAACTTCTCGCTGTCGTCGGCTTCAAGCGTTATCCCCCCTCGAATATCGTTGGGGATGTTTTGAGCGGAGAAGCGGTTTTCGACACAACTCTCAGACGAAATGTTGATTTCGAGGACTATAAGATTCTTACCGACCCAGGCAAATTTGAGTATGTGATTGTTGCCCAACAGTATGGGGCAAATATTTTTTCTGACTGGAGGATCATCGGTGTTTATTCGGATGACCCCGAGAGGAGACAGCCTAGAACAGTGGAAATTGTTAAGGACACTTTTGTGCCGAATGTGAACATCAATGTCGATTTTGATCATCTTCCTCCACAACTTTTTGGAAAACGAATTTCACAATGAGGGCTAAGCAACTTCTATTGATCGTTGCTGCGTTCGTAGGGATACACTTCGCAATGTCCACTGCTCTAATGGCCCAGCGCTTTGGGACGATTGTGGGAACCGTCGTCAACTCTGAGGATGATTCACCGATCACTGGCGCTAATGTCATCGTCGAGGGGACGGTATTGGGTTCGGCATCGAGTGCGAACGGCCGCTTCATGATTATCAGGGTCCCTGAGGGCAAGTATAATCTCCTTGCTTCAAGAGTTGGCTATCAGAGAAACGTCCATGCGGACGTCGTTGTCAAAGCAGCTGACACTTCAGAAGTTCGGGTTGCTCTCACACCTCTCCCAATCCAATCGGAAGCAGTCGTCGTAACAGCAAGCAAGCGTGAACAAAGTCTCGAAGAAATCCCGGTCAGTGTGAGCATTCTTGACTCAAAGACGATTGAGGAGAGAAACTCCGTCACGATCGATGATGCCTTGCGGTACGTCCCCGGCGTGAACTTGGTGCAGACCCAGGTGAACATCCGTGGGATGAGCGGTTACAGCCGCGGGATCGGGAGCCGCGTGCTCCGTTTGCTCGATGGACTTCCACTCCTTACCGGTGACACTGGCGAGATTAACTGGGAAACGATTCCAACCTCTCAGGTTGATCGCGTGGAAGTTGTAAAGGGTGCCGGTTCAGCGCTTTATGGCTCGAGTGCTCTCGGTGGAGTCATCAACGTCATCACAAAGGATATCAAAGAAGGGCCGGAGACAAGGGCTCGAGCTTATACTGGAGTCTACGACGCACCTTTCTATAATGAGTGGCGATGGAGTGGCAAAACGCGATACCTCAACGGTTTCACTGCGAGCTATTCAAATCGAGAAGGCCCTCGTGCGATCCTGCTTTCTGCCGGGCGTGCAAATGATGATGGCTACCGCGAGAATGATTTCTACCATCGTTGGAACGCATTTGGAAAGTTAAAATATGATTTCTCTCCGTACGAGAACGCCACGTTCAGTTTGAACTTCCTGCGTCAGAACAAGGGCAGTTTCTTCTGGTGGAAAGATTTGAAGCAAGCTTTGAGGTCGGATGGTGATCAGTCTGCGTTTCACATAACCACTACTCGGTGGAACACAAACGTCACCTATCGAAAATTTGTCACTGAGAACTTCTTCTACACGGCGAAGAGTGTTTATTTCAGCAATGATCTTCAGAACGATAGTCTTGGGGTCTTAGGAAGTCATTCAAAAGCTCACACGGGACTCATTGAGCTCCAGGCGAATCTTGTCCCAAGTACCTCGCAGACTCTTACATTTGGTGTCGTTGGAAACTATGATGATATTGGTTCTGAGCTCTACGGAGGTCATGCGGATTACGGTACTGCTGCTTATTTTCAAGATGAAATCCGGGTCGAGGATCGCCTCCGCTTTACCGGTGGACTGAGGTACGACTTCCAAAAGGTTCTCGGTCTTGAGGCAGCGAGTCAGGTGAGTCCGAAGCTTGGAATTGTGTACACACCGAATTCTCGAACGACGATTCGCGCTTCGGCCGGACGAGGTTTCCGCGCTCCTTCGATCGGTGAGATCTACATCTCGGCCATCACTTATGCGGCGCTTGTCGTGCCGAACCCCAGTCTGAAAGCCGAGCACAGTTGGTCATACGAAATTGGGGGCAGCCACTTGATTGCCGATCGATTCCTTCTTGATGGTGCGCTATTCTGGAGCGACTTCACTGACCTCATCGAAGCCGGAGTTTCGTTCGACGTTGATCGAAATCAGCCAGTGATTAAGTTCCAGAACGTCACACGCGCCCGGATCCAGGGAGGTGAGCTTAGTCTTAAATCAGATTGGTTCCGGAAGTTAGTTCATCTGGAGGCAAGCTATACTTATGTCTGGCCGAAGGATCTCACGGAAAACCAGATCCTTCGATTCCGTCCGCGACACCTATTTTACACGAATGCATCATTGAATTACAAAGCGCTTTCTTTGGGAGTTGATTTCCGGTACATCAGCAAAGTCGATCGAATCGACGAGACACTCGTTCTGCTCGCTCAGATTCAGGAGGGAAGAACACGAGTGCCGATTAAAGTGGTCGATGCTCGTGCAGCGCTTGACCTTGCAAAAACCGGTGTTCCGCTCATTCTGCGGTTCAATGTGAACAATCTTTTTCAATACAACTACGTCGAGTTAATCGGGAACGTCGCACCAATTAGGAATTATGTCTTTACCGTAGAAGCAAAGTTTTAGTTCCGAAATCCCAAATCTCTGCGCCAAAGGCGCATCCGCCTGTGGCGGAGAATCCTGAATCCTCAATCTATCATGTTCATCGACACCCACGCACACTTGGCCGCTCCTGATTTCAAGGAAGATCGTGACGAAGTGATCGAGAGAGCTCGACAAGCTGGCGTGGGGTGCATCATCGTTCCGGGGACAGATTTGCAGACGAGCTGTGAGGCAGTTGAGCTTGCAGAGAAGTACGACTTCGTCTACGCCTGCGTCGGCGTTCATCCGCATGAAGCTCTCAAGGGCAGCGACGAGACGCTTGAGGAAATTGAGCGGCTGAGCCAAAACGAAAAGGTTGTTGCGATTGGGGAGATCGGGCTCGATTTTCATTACGATTTCTCACCGCGTGAGACGCAGCTTGAGGTTTTCAAGAAGCAGTTGGAGATAGCAGTCCGCCGGAACTTGCCTATGGTCATCCATACACGTGAGTCATTGCCCGAAACGATTCAAGTAGTTCGTGAGACCGTGAGCAAGAATCCTCGCTGGCTTAGTGATCAGATGACTTCCGACAGCATAGTTTGTGGGTTTAGGGGTGTCTTCCATTGCTTCACTGGCGACAAGGTGGTAGCGCGGGAGCTTCTTAACTTGGGGTTCTACGTCTCGTTCCCGGGAATTGTCACGTTCAAGAACTCAACGGTGACCGAAACCGTGCGGAAGATCGGGATAGCCGATCTCATGCTTGAAACC
>JAHEZR010000156.1 GCA_023251005.1 Ignavibacteriota bacterium
CTGTTCACGGTGGTTGTTGTCTCAGGGATCTGTGGAAATCTGCTCGACAGTCTTCTCGGTGCGACGGTTCAAAGTCAATATCGCTGCAGGGGTTGTGTAAAAATGACTGAAAGAAAAGTTCACTGTGCGGAGACAAAGACCGAGCTCGTGAGAGGGAAAACGTGGGTGACCAATGACGTGATAAATTTCGTATGTGCTGTTTCCGGAGCCGGCATTGCTTTCGCTGCGTTCAATTTGTAAAAAGTTTTTCTTGACTAAGTCGCAGCGACTACATAAGTTTATTTGAAAAGATGAATGCACGATCGAAAGCTGCCATGGTAAAGAAAGATAAGGGTAATCCTGAACCGTTTGGTACAGTGGGTGGAAAGAGCATCATCATTCGGGGTGCTCGCGTTCATAATCTGAAGAATATCAACCTCGAACTGCCACGGAACAAGCTCATCGTCTTCACCGGCGTCAGCGGATCGGGTAAATCGAGTCTCGCCTTTGATACAATCTATGCCGAGGGTCAGCGCCGATACGTTGAGAGTCTCTCAGCGTATGCTCGGCAATTCCTCGAGCGAATGGACAAACCGGATGTCGACTTCATTCAGGGCATCAGCCCGGCGATGGCAATCGAGCAGAAAACGAATGTCCGCAACCCGCGCTCGACAGTTGGGACAACAACAGAAATCTATGATTACCTTCGTCTCCTGTTCGCACGCATAGGAGAGACCCGATGCCTGAAGTGCGGGAATCCTGTGAGGAAAGATTCTGTCCGGACTGTTCTTCAAAGCGTAATGGAGGCTGCATCACCCAGTTCTTCGGATGGGTTGAAGCTATTCGTCATGTTCCCACTCCCCGATCACCCGAAGTTAACTCTCGCTCAGGAATTGGAAGGATTGAAGAAGAGGGGATTCTTCCGTCTCATCGTCGAGGGGGACGTCTTCGATCTCAATGAGTCGAAATTCAAGGGGAAGAGCAAAAAAGGAGTGAGTGTCCTTGTTGATCGGCTCGTGTTCAGGGCCGAAGGAGATGAAAAGCGGTTCTCCGACTCTGTCGAGATGGCCTTCAATGAGGGTGAGGGATACGTAATCCTGAGAATTCTTGAGACAGGGAAGGAACTTAAGTTCAACAACAAGTTCGAATGCTCGCAGTGCGGGATTCGATATGAAGAGCCCGAACCGAGACTCTTCTCATTTAACAATCCGTACGGCGCGTGTCCGAAGTGTCAAGGCTTCGGGCGATCCGTGGGCATCGATCTTGACCTCGTGGTTCCGAACAAAGACAAAACCATTCGAGAGGGAGCAATTCAACCCTGGACATTTCCGAGATGGCGAGAGAATCTTTATGATCTGATGCGAATCGCAAACGAGGCCGGGGTAAGAGTCGATCTCCCTTTCCACAAGCTTACGGATCAAGAACTCGGGGTCATCATGGATGGCCATGACGGATTCGATGGCCTCAGCAGATTCTTCAGGATGATCGAGCGAAAGTCCTACAAAATTCACTATCGGGTTTTCCTGAGCCGATATCGAGGTTACACGACCTGTGACGTTTGTGATGGAGCGAGGCTTCGACCTGAAGCTCTTAGCGTTTTCATCGGTGGAAGGAACATCCATGACGTTGTTCGCATGAGTATTTTAGAAGCAGATGCGTTTTTCCGTCAGCTGGTCTTGAGTCCTTATGAGCAAGAGGTAGCGAAACGGATTCTCGATGAACTCCAAAAGCGACTGAGGTATCTCGTTCAAGTCGGGATTGGCTATTTGACGCTCGATCGGCTCTCGAGCACGCTATCGGGCGGAGAAGCGCAGCGAATTAACCTCGCGACCTCACTCGGATCATCGCTCGTCGGATCGCTCTACATCCTAGATGAACCCAGCATTGGGCTTCATCCTCGCGACAACCAGAAGTTGATCAACATTCTCAAATCTCTTCGCGACATCGGCAACACAGTCATTGTAGTTGAGCATGAACCGGAGATGATCAAGGCGAGCGACCTCGTCGTCGATCTGGGTCCACACGCGGGCGAGCATGGAGGCGAAGTAGTATTCAAAGGTGCGATTTCTCAGCTTCTAGTTGAGAAAAATTCCGTTACAGGAAAATACTTGAGTGGGAAGCTCTCGATCCCCGTTCCCGATCGGCGACGAAATGGGAAGGGACAGGCCATCACGGTACGGGGAGCGGCTGAGCACAATCTTAAACGTATCGACGTGACAATTCCTCTTAACCTTTTGGTCTGCATCACAGGCGTAAGCGGGTCAGGAAAGAGTACACTGATCCATGAAGTGCTCTATGCAGCGCTCAGAAAGCAGAAGGGAGAGGGTGAGGGAAAAGTCGGAAAACTTTCTACCCTCGAAGGAGCTGAGCTCATCGACGCTGTTGAACTCGTCGACCAGTCACCGATCGGACGTTCGCCGCGATCCAATCCTGTTACCTATATCAAGACCTTCGATCTCATCAGAGATCTCTTCGCGAATACACAGGCGGCAAGAATTCGTGGCTTTAAGGCAGGCCATTTTTCGTTCAACGTTCCCGGCGGACGCTGTGAGACGTGTGAAGGCGACGGGTTCCAGAAAATCGAGATGCAATTCCTCGCCGATCTTTACCTCCAATGCGATGTCTGCAAAGGAAAACGATACAAAAATGAGGTTCTCGACATCCGATATCGTGGGAAGAATATTGATGAAGTGCTTAAGATGACAGTAACCGAAGCTATCGCTTTTTTCCATGCAGACCCCCGAGCAAGACGCGTTGTTACTCGGCTGAAAGTTTTGGACAACGTTGGCTTGGGTTATCTCCGCCTCGGTCAATCCGCCACCACTCTTTCTGGCGGTGAAGCTCAGCGTGTGAAGCTCGCTGCCCACCTGGCTGCGCAAGAAAGGGAAGGACACACGTTGTTCATTTTTGATGAGCCGACGACGGGATTGCACTTCGATGATATTGCAAAGCTTCTGCAATGTTTCAATGCACTCTTAGAGCTTGGGAATTCAATTGTCATCATTGAGCACAATATGGATGTCATCAAATGTGCGGATCACATCATTGATTTGGGGCCCGAAGGCGGCGATGAGGGCGGATATATCGTGGCAACGGGTACCCCCGAACAGCTCTGCAAGAGCACAAGATCTTATACTGGTAAGTTTCTCAGAGCTTATTTGAATTGTTCGAGCAACGTGAGTTCTTCATAATTCACTCATGCCATGACAAACAGGAGAAAGCCATGAGGAAACACTTCTTCTCCATCTTCGTGCCGGCCGTCATCAGTATGCTTCTTCCCTGCTATGTGAAAGCCCAGGAGAGCCCTGTAAATCGCGTGATCAACAGTGGCGGCACAGCAATGGCTGATGCCATCAGGGCAGAGGGTGTCTCGCGGGTAAGAGGTCTTTTTGGAATCGGAGTCGTGTTAGGCGAGCCCACAGGTATTAGTGGTAAATACTGGCTCAGCGAGAAAACTGCAATCGACGGGGCTTTCGGATACTCATTCGGAGACGATTTCCGGGTGAGTCTTGATTACCTGATTCATGTTAATGCTTTTGATGCACAAGAGTTTCTTCTTTACT
>JAHEZR010000157.1 GCA_023251005.1 Ignavibacteriota bacterium
CTAAAATCGAGGAACTGAGATCCTCCGATGCGTAAGAAAGTTATCGCAGCAAACTGGAAGATGAACAAAGATCTTGATGGGAGCGTCCTCCTGATCAACGAGCTCAAGGGGCGTCTTGATGGTGTGCCGAATGGAGTAGAAGTCGTGATCTGCCCACCCTTCACTTCACTCCTTGTTGTGAATCAGTTGATAAAAGGTACATTCTTGAAGCTTGGTGCACAAAACATGTATTATGAAGATCGAGGCGCATTTACTGGGGAAGTGTCCCCACTCATGCTGAAATCTGTCGGTTGCGAGTCCGTCATCCTTGGACATTCTGAACGCAGGACATATTTCCATGAGTCGGACGAACTGATAAATAAGAAAGCTAAGAAAGCGTTGGCCGCCGGTCTCACTCCGATCGTTTGTGTCGGTGAGACGCTTGACGAAAGAGAACGAGGATTGACTGAAGTGGTCGTGGGGAAGCAGGTCAGGGGCGCGTTAGAGAATTTGTCTGCCGAGGATGTTGCTCACATCATCATCGCCTATGAGCCTGTGTGGGCAATCGGAACTGGGAAAAATGCTACCCCTCAGCAGGCCAATGACGTACACCGATTTGTCCGAAATCTTATCTCAAAATCGTATGGGCATGGTATTGCTGAGGGACTGGTTATTCAGTACGGTGGTAGCGTCAAAGCAGAGAATGCGGGCGATCTGCTCAGTCAGCCCGATATCGACGGAGCATTGGTTGGGGGAGCATCCTTGAAAGCTGAAGATTTTGCTCAGATTGTTCGAGCGGCAATGTCACCATCTTAGCCCGGTACAAAGGCTAGGTTGCCTCCATATCCACCGTTCCCTCCTCTTCGGCGGTTGCCTCCCAAGAGGGCTACACTTAAAGTAAAATTTAAACAATCATTCATTTTTACGTTGCTTTTCAGCCTCGTTTTGATTATATTTAACGTGTGCGATGGGAGATTGGGCATTTTTGTGGACAAATTGCCCAAAACAAAACCAGTTTGATTGATGCCAAGACCTTCGAGCCTCGCCGTTCTTCTTTTTTGCCTCATAACTCTTCTCCTTGTTTTCTTCCGCGATTTGCCTCTGAACGCTCAGGAGCGTATTCTTGAGAATGGTGAGCCCGTTTCACAGGTTCCTGACGGTGGATTGTTTCTGAACACTCCAACCCGAAACAAGATCGATCTTTCGGGCGAATGGACATACACTATCGACGGGAAGAAATGGGAAGCTGTCAAAGTTCCATCTGCGTACGACTTCGTGGAGTCGGTTACGTTTGCTCGGTCTTTCGATGTCCGGGCGGAGTTGCTTGAGGGATCAGCCTTCAAGCTAGTTTCATACGGCATTAATTACGAGTGTCAGGTTTCAATTAATGATATTTTTCTTGGCAAACATGTTGGGGGTTATACTTCTTTTGCGTTCCAGATCCCGGAGAATGTACTGCAGATCGGGGAGAACAACGTTATCAAGATTGTGGTAAGCAACCAACTTAACGCGAGGAGCACGATCCCGCTTCGTCAACAAGTGTGGGGATGGCGAAACTACGGCGGTATATTTCGCGACTTGTATCTCCTGGCAACTCCGAGGGTTTGGATTGAAGATCTCCAAATCCATACTTCGCTTAGTCGAGACTTTAAATCGGCGACAGTGGGGATCGCAGGTATCATCGATAATTCGCTTGCGGAAAACGAGCGGAGGGACACTGCCGGAGTTCAAAAGTTGCTCTCGTCTCGGTTTCGATTTTGGTTTGGACTGTATGACAAAACAACGTTAGCAGTGGTCGCAAAAAGTCCGGTGGAGGAGTTCAGCGTCACAAAACGAAAAACAGTGAAAGTAGAGAATGAGTTTAATATCATCAATCCAAGATTATGGAGACTAGAGGCTCCCGAGCTCTATCTCCTTAAAGCTTTCGTGATGAGAGACGGATCACTGCTTGATGAAGTTGATCTCAACATTGGGGTACGAGAGCTTGCTGTAAAGAGTTCAGAAATTTATTTGAACGGAAATCAAATTTTTCTTCAAGGCGTTCTCTGGAAGGAAGACCACCCGTCGTTTGGGAGTGCAATGACTTACCAGGCACTCGAGAGCGACATCGTTTCAATTAAAAATCTTGGTGCAAATTTGGTGCGAATCGGAAATCATCCCGCGCATCCATATTTCCTGGATCTGTGCGATCGCTACGGCTTGCTCGTAATGGAGGAGATTCCCGTTTGGAACGCGCCGGCAGCTATACTGGGGAGAGACTACTATCAAGAACTCGCGAAGGCATACGCGAAAGAGATGGTTGCACGCGACCGCAATCACGCCTCAGTGTTCGCGTGGGGAATCGGCGATGACTTCGACTCATCGGAAGGTGAAGCGAAAGAGTACGTGAGGGAGGTCAGAACTCTCATCGAATCGCTCGACGATCGGCCTGTTTACTATGCAACAAGTATGGTCAACAATGATATCGCTGCCGATGAAGTTGACTTTGCTGCGCTCAACATCGTCACGACGGAAGTGAAACAGCTCTCTGAGAGGGAGATAAAACTTTTCAAGTCGAAATTGCAGGAATGGAAACAGAAGCACCCGACTCAGCCGACTATCGTAGCACGATACGGGAAAGCTGTTGAACCAGGGAATTACAATGGCTACAGTGACCCAATGTCAATGGAGTCACAGGCAAAATACATTATGGGGCTTTTTGGAGCAATCAAGGAGGCAAGAATCAGCGGCGCGGTAATTGCTGCCTTTGCAGATTGGCGTGGCGATAGGCCGATCATGACCATTGGCCACGGTGATCGGTTTCTCTCGACGATGGGGCTTGTTTCTTACTCGCGAGAGAAACGTCCGGTTTACGAGAAAGTTCGAGCGCTGTACAATAATGAGAAGATAGCAGCACTTTCGATGGGTACCTATTCTGAGAATGCTCCAATGACATTCGTTCTCGTTGGTTTCGTCCTCCTTTTAGGATTCGCTTATCTCCTGAAAAGCCATCGTCGGTTTCGTGAGAATATTATGCGATCTTTTCTCCGGCCTTACAATTTTTTCGCAGACATTCGGGATCAGCGGATTCTCTCGTACTTCCAGACAATTTCACTGGCGATCACGATCGCCATTACGCTTGCCCTCGTCAGCGCGAGCATCTTCTACCATACACGGAATAGTGTGAGCATGGATTACGTCTTTACTCACTTCCTCTTCTCGGACACGATGAAAGCAGCTTTCAGCACACTGATCTGGCATCCGTTCAACTCGATTGTTTATTTCTCTTTCATCTTTTCTGGATTTCTTGTCCTTCTTACGCTCCTCGTGAAGATATTTTCATTCTTTGTCCAGACGCGAGTCTTTCTATTCCACACGTACTCTATTACGGTTTGGTCGGCACTGCCGATTGTTCTCTTAATTCCTGTTGGGATGGTGATGTATCGAGTAATGGAGAGCGAACCATACGTACTTCCAATCCTCCTCCTCACCGTTGCAATCGTGATGTGGGTGCTAGTCAGACTCCTTAAGTCCGTCTCAATTATCT
>JAHEZR010000158.1 GCA_023251005.1 Ignavibacteriota bacterium
CGGCATTACGATCCTGGCAAAGAATACGGCAGTCCACTACAAGGGCGTCAAGATCAACATCGTCGATACCCCCGGCCACGCCGACTTTGGCGGCGAGGTGGAAAGAACGTTGACCATGGTCGATGGAGTGCTTCTGCTGGTTGATGCAACCGAAGGACCGCTCCCCGGCACGAAGTTCGTCCTGAAGAAATCGCTCGACCTGAACCTGAAGCCGATCGTCGTCATCAACAAGATCGACCGGAAAGACGCCCGGCCGCATGAAGTCCTCGATCTCGTCTTTGAACTCTTCCTTTCACTCGGCGCAAAAGACCACCAGCTTGATTTCCCCACCATCTATTGTATTGCCAAGCAGGGGATTGCCAGGCGGGAGCTGGATCACGAGAGCACAGATCTTGAACCGCTCTTCGAAGCAATCATCAAGGACGTCCCTCCGCCACTCGGCGAAACCGCCTCGCCCTTCCAGATGCTGGTCACGACCATCGATTACAGCGACTACCTTGGGCGGCTTGGCATCGGATGCATCCATCGGGGGACGATCCGGCTCGGCGGACCGATGAAAATCATTCACCGCGATGGTGTGCCTGAAGATGCTCGGGTCACAAAGATCTACACGTTTGAAGGACTCAAGCGGATCGAAACGAACGAAGCAAGTGCCGGCGATATCATTGCCATTGCCGGGATGGAGGATGTCGATATCGGCGAGACAATCGCCGATGCAAGTGACCCCACCCCGCTTCCCTTCGTCCTAATTGAAGAGCCGACGCTCTCCATGAACTTCATGGTGAACAACGCTCCCTTTGCCGGCACCGAGGGGAAGTACGTCACCACACGTCACCTTGGAGAACGGCTGGCAAAGGAACTCCGCTCCAACGTCAGCCTGCGGATCGAGTTGACGGATTCTCCCGATGTGTTCAAAGTAAGCGGACGCGGGGAGCTCCATTTAGCAATTCTCATCGAGACGATGAGGAGGGAAGGGTACGAGTTCCAGGTCTCTCGGCCTGAAGTCATCTACAAGCGGATCGACGATGTTCTTGCCGAGCCGATCGAGCATGTCATCATCGACGTCCCTGAAGAACACATCGGTGCTGTGATCGAAAACCTCGGACGGCGCAGGGGTGAGATGAGGAACATGATAACCAATCAGGGCAATGCGCGTCTTGAGTTCTTCGTGCCTTCACGGGGCCTCATAGGGTTCCGCGGCGAGTTCCTGACACAGACCAAGGGGACGGGCATCCTGCACCACAATTTCCACGGCTACGAGCCGCACAAGGGAGACATTCCCCATCGGACAAGAGGTGCGCTTGTGGCAAAGGAAACAGGTGAGGCCGTGGCGTACGGCATGTGGAAATTACAGGAGCGGTCGACGTTCTTCATCGAGCCGGGTACCAGGGTCTATACGGGCATGATCGTCGGAGAAAACTCGCGGGAGCAGGACATGACGGTCAACGTGTGCAGGACCAAGCAGTTGACGAACATGCGCGCGTCCGGGTCGGATGAAGCTGTGAGGCTCGAACCCGCACGAATCTTATCCCTCGAACAAGCCATCGAATGGATTGGAGACAATGAGTACGTCGAGGTTACCCCGGAAAGCATTCGTCTCCGTAAGAGATACCTCGATTCCAACGAACGCCACCGGAAGTCGAAGAAGAAGACAGAATTACTTGCAGAAGAAGAACTGCAGTAAGAGAAAGCTGCTTCCCCCGTTATGACTTACACACCCCTTCATTTCCCCTCTCTCACTCCACCAGCTATCGCATGAGAGGGGAATGTTCAGGTTTTAGCCTTTCGCTGTTCCAGAATCCAATCTCGAATGGTAGTGATAACACCCTCGAGATCTTGTTTTACTTCTGTGTCCTCAAATCTCAAAAACCGAATCCCTGAGGATTCAAGCTCCTTCTGGCGCCTTTTGTCCTCTTCAGCTCTGTCGACATGAGAGGCGCCGTCTATCTCAATTGCCAGCATGAGTCGTGGACAAAAGAAATCAACAATGTACTTATTGATAGGCTTCTGTCGATGAAAGTCGTAGCCGAGAATTTTCTTGCCTTTAAGTTCGTTCCAGAGGAGAATCTCTGCTAGCGTGCTCTGTCTCCTCAGCGTGCGTGCAATGGATTTGAGCTTTGGGTTATATGTGATGAACTTTTTCTTCATGGCTAAAGATCTGAATACACCCCTATTGTCCCCTCTCTCACTACTTATTCTCACACACGAGACGGGACAGCTTAAGAAAGTCCCCTCTGCAGCAAGGGATGGGCACAAGGGAGAGGGGATTTAGGGGTGTGTCACAGGCCCCTAAATTGAGACAGATTCCAAGCGCATCAGCTCCTCGAGTATCTCTCTTACTTGACTTATCCGCTCGGGTTTCTTATCGCTAGACTGCAGTGTAAACTCAAGCATTAACGCTTTTCCATCCTGTCTGAACCGAGCACGATCCTTGTGCTCTCCAGCAACTTTTTCCATGATTTTCTGAAACGGTGCATCTGTTTGATTCGGTGTGCCGTAGAACTTCTCGTCGCTCTCGTCCGGAAGGGTGATGGCAACCTTGTCTTCCTTCAAGGATACTCTCGGAAATCCTGCACGCGACGCAAGCTGACGGATCTCAACAATCCTGAACAAATTCTCCACCTCCTCGGGATACTCACCAAACCGATCCTTGAGCTCTACCCGAATCTCCTCAATCTCTTGTTCACTCGAGGCCTTCGACAACCGTCTATAGATGTCCAGCCGTTCCGTATCAGACTCAACATAGAAATCGGGGATGTATGCGTCCAGGTCTGATTCAATTGTCGTCTCGGTTATCTTGCTCCGCACCTCCGCAGGAGTACCCTCAAAGACTTTCTGAAACTCCTGTTCCTTCAACTCCTTTACAGCCTCTTCGAGAACCCTTTCGTACATTCCGAATCCCATCTCTGTAATAAAGCCACTCTGCTCTGCACCAAGAAGATTGCCGGTGCCTCGAATTTCAAGATCCCTCATCGCAAGGTTGAAGCCCGAGCCCAGTTCTGTGAACTCCTCCACTGCCTGCAATCGTCGTATCGTCGACTTTGGCAGAGAGGAACTTGGAGGAACAAGAAGATACGCATAGGCCTGGACGCTTGACCGGCCCACTCGCCCACGAAGCTGGTACAACTCCGCCATCCCAAACCGATCTGCGCGGTTGATGACGATCGTGTTCACGTTCGGGATATCCAGGCCCGACTCGATGATCTTCGTGCAGACGAGGACATCAAACTTCTTCTCAAGAAAATCGACCATGACTTTCTCAAGCTGCGAGGAGCGCATCTGACCGTGAGCGACACGGAAACGGGCTTCGGGGATGTGTTCCTGCAGATAGGCGCACATATCGTCGATGCGGTGCACGTTGTCGTGGACGAAGTAGACCTGTCCGCCTCGATGGATTTCTTTGAGAATCGCGTCGCGGATCAGCCGAGCGTCAAACTGAGCAATTTCCGTGACGATCGGAAGGCGGTTCCGTGGAGGAGTATTTATAATAGAGAGGTCCC
>JAHEZR010000159.1 GCA_023251005.1 Ignavibacteriota bacterium
GGGTGCTCAGTTTCTTGTCATTATCACGAATGACAGCTGGTGGGGAAACACTTCGGGAGCCTATCAGCATAAGCAATGTGCAGTGCTGCGTGCGATCGAGAATCGTCGGGCAATCGCACGATGTGCCAATGGAGGAGTCTCCTGCCTCATCGATCGTTTTGGAAGGATCTCAGAAGAACGTGACCTCTACACGCGGGCTTCGATAGCTGGAGACGTTCAACTCTCGACGGAGAAAACCTTTTACTCGATGTACGGGGATGTTTTTTCTCAGACGTGCACGGCAATTGGATTTCTCGCACTCAGCGGCGCAATCGTTGGGAGATTCAAGAAGAATAAATCATCGGGAGATAAGACTTGACGCAGAATGATTTCATCGACCTCAGAAGCGATACCGTCACAAGACCGTCAGCGGAAATGCGCGCGGCGATGGCAGAGGCGGCCGTGGGTGATGATGTGTTCGGCGAAGATCCAACGGTAAATGCTCTCCAGGAAAAAGTCGCAGCCCTGCTCGGGAAAGAAAGAGCACTCTATGTTCCGAGCGGGACGATGGGGAACCAAACTGCCATCAAGGCTCATACCGAGCCCGGTGACGAAGTGATCCTCGAAAGGGAGGCTCACATCTTTAACTACGAGACCGTAGCTCCTGCAATGGTCTCAAACGTTCAAATCTACCCGATCGAAGGAAAACTGGGAGTGTTCACCGCAGAGCAGGTGAAGCGAGTGATCAGACCGAAAGCGTATTACATGCCCAGGACTCGACTGATTTGCATCGAGAATACACACAACCGAGCTGGCGGGACGATCTTTCCTCTCGATGAGATCAAGCATATTCGTGAACTCGCTCTCGAAGCAGGCATCAAAATGCATCTCGATGGCGCGCGCCTCTGGAACGCCAGCGTTGAGACAGGAATTGAGCCGAGGGAATATGCAAAGTATTTTGATTCTGTATCCGTGTGTTTTTCTAAAGGTCTGGGTGCCCCGGTCGGTTCAGCTGTTGCCGGCGATGCAGAGTTTGTGGACAGAGTCCGGCGTTATCGGAAGATCTACGGAGGCGGCATGCGTCAGGCTGGGATCATCGCGGCGGGTGCCCTCTACGCCCTTGAACACAATATACCTCGACTCAAAGAAGATCATGAGAAGGCGAAGTACCTAGCGCGTGAGATCTGCAAGTTCAAGGGTCTCGAGGTGGATCTCTCAAGCGTTCAAACGAACATCGTCATCATCAACGTTGAGAAGACGACGAAGACTCCGGCGGAAGTCCTCCAATTCCTTCGTCATAACGGAGTGCTGCTGACACAGGGTACTTATGCGAGTGTCCGCGCCGTTACACATTTGGATGTTCCGTTTGAGGAAGTGAAAGAAGCCGCTGAGGTATTCCATAAACTTTTTTCTTAGGAAGTATTAATGGATCTATCGAAGTTCAAACATAGAACCCAAGTCCGTGTTCGGAATTACGAAATTGACTGGCAAGGCATTGTCCACAACGCCGTTTATTCCCTCTACTTTGAAGTTGGACGAGTGGAATATTTCAAGAATCTTGGGATTCAGTTGAGTCACGATTCCATTCAGAATGAATACCGAGTAGTTTTGGCGACGAACAACATTACTTATGAGGCAGCTGCACACTTTGACGATCTGCTTGATGTATGCACGCGAGTCTCCTACGTCAAGAATACGAGTTTTGGAATGGAAGCCGTAATTATTGACAGTCGTACAGGTAAGGGCGTAGCCGAAAACTCGAATGTCCACGTCTGGCTCGACCCGCGCACTGACAAGCCTGTAGTGATCAATGATTATTTCCGCAAACTGGTCCAGCAATATGAAGGCAGCACCGCGGAAATTCACTGGCCAACGCATTCAGCTTAGAGACAAATTTTGCCACGATGACGTCATTTGAAGAATTTGTCGAGTTTTCCAAGCAGGGGAATGTTATCCCGATTGTTGATGAGCTGCTCGCTGACACTGACACTCCAGTTTCCTCCTACTTAAAAATTCGAGATCAGAGTCCCTACTCTTTCCTCTTTGAAAGTGTAGAAGGTGGTGAAAAGATTGCACGCTACTCGTTCCTCGGATTCAATCCCTTCATGTTGTTTGAAGTCAGGGGAAAACAATTTCAAATTCGCTCGGTACGACCGGAGTTTCGTTTCCCCCATCACATAGTAGAGAAGGAAACTCATCCCCTGGTTGCGCTCAAGAATATTTTCTCTCATTTTAGGACCGTTCCAATTCCAGGTCTTCCCCGGTTCTCAGGCGGTGCCGTTGGTTACTTTGGATACGAGACTGTTCAGCTTATCGAGGAAGTCCCCTCGGCTCCCGTCGATGATACTGGCTGCCCAGACTTGCTCCTTATGTTTTTTGACACATTGCTTGTCTTCGACAATTTGAAAAGGAAGATTTTCATCATTGTGAATTCCTTCATTGGTGACGACGAAGACGCGAAGACATCTCTGAGGACACTCTATGAGAACGCGATAAAAAAAAACGTGGGAGTGAGGGAGGTGTTCAGTCATGCAGTCAAGCCAAAGCTTTCTCCGGCTCGCGCTTCTGGCGAATCTCGATATACGATCCCTCGAGACGAATTTCTTCAGAAAGTGTATCGCTGCAAAGAATACATTCTTGATGGTGACATCTTTCAGGTCGTACTTTCTCAGCGAGTTGACCGAATGGTCTCGCTCGACCCATTTGACCTGTATCGAATGCTCCGCATTATCAATCCGTCGCCCTATCTCTACTATCTCCATCTCGATGACACACACATAATCGGCTCTTCGCCAGAAATGCTGGTGAGAGTCGAAGGGAGGACCGTGGAGACGCGGCCAATCGCAGGGACACGAGCACGGGGAGCGACTCCCGAGGAGGACGAGCGACTCGCTGACGAATTACTTAGCGATGAGAAGGAACGTGCCGAGCACTTGATGCTCGTAGACCTCGGTCGGAACGATATCGGCCGGATTAGCAATTTTGGAACGGTGGAAGTGAATCAGTTCATGGTCTTGGAAAAATATTCACACGTGATGCACATCGTCTCGAATGTGAAAGGAAGACTGAGGAAGGATCTTTCTGTTATCGATGCGCTTTACTCATGCTTTCCAGCGGGAACCCTGACCGGTGCACCGAAGATTCGAGCGATGGAGATTATCGCCGAACTCGAGCCGACGAAGCGTGGGATTTACGGCGGCGCGATCGGTTACATCGATTTCTCTGGTAACCTCGATTCGTGCATTGCGATCAGAACGATTGTAGTCAAAGGTGGCGTCGCTCACTTCCAAGCTGGGGCGGGGATAGTAGCAGATTCTATCCCCGAACGGGAGTATCAAGAGACCCTCGACAAGTTAGCAGCAAATCTCAGCGCAGTGCAGATGCTGATTGACAAGGAAGGTTAAAGGTTGGTGTGCAATTTGTCCGGTTGGAAACCGAAATCGATGGTCTACGACTCTATCGAGTCGAAGACTCGTAGAGCGGATGTGGGGTGGATGCGTTCAAAGGCTACGAAGAACGAG
>JAHEZR010000160.1 GCA_023251005.1 Ignavibacteriota bacterium
CGGATGTAAAGTTCCCGACCCCTCGGACAAAGTCGATCCAATTCATTCTCGATCCGCTCTAGATTCTCAACATTGGGCTCGTGTGGAACGATCACAAGAAGAAGCTCGGGCTCCTGAGAAAGCATCCTGCAAAAAACTGGCAGAAGAATCCGTTCATCTCCCTCCCAACTGCTTCCCACGACGAGGGTTTTCTTCCCGCGGAAAATGGGTTCGGGGATTAGATGCTTGGCGCGCGCCTCCTGACTACGTTTCCAAACTTGATCATATCGAGTATCACCGATGACTTCGACTTGGGGATGCGTCAAATGGAATCGGCGATACCCATCGGCGTCAGAAGCTGAGATGGCCAGTATGGAATCAAGACCGTCGTACATCTGTCGATGAAAACCCTTGAGTCCCGGGAACCGACGTGAGCTTCCCTCGCGCATCGTCGCATTTGCGATGAGGCTTGGAACACCTCGGCGCTTCAGCATCCAGAGGTGATTCGGCCAGACGTCGTAGCGAACAAAGATTGCAGCACTCGGGTTCACAAGATCAACAAAGCGCCGAGCGTTACGGAGAGAATCAAAGGGCAGATACGTGATTACATCTGCCAGCTTGTAGTTTCTCGAATGCTCATAGCCCGAAGGCGAAAAAAAACTGACAATGATATCGATAGATGGATAGCGCTCACGAACGGCAGAGATAATCGGCTTCGCCTGCTCGAACTCACCGAGAGAAGATGAGTGAAACCACAGTCTGTGAGTACCAGAGAGATCCATCACTTGCTCATGAAGATTGTCGAATAAACTTCTCCGCCCCCGAAGTCCTGTCCGCACCTTCGGATTAAAGAGACCTGCAATATGAAAGAAAATCCAGAGAGCAGGTACTATAAAAGCATTATAAAGAATGAACCAAATTTTCTGCATTGACCTTGTGGCTTCGTGAAGTGAAATCAACCACCGTTCGCCGAGGAGTTGAGAAACGCTCGAATGGCTCGAAAGTAGTTGATAGAATCTTCAATATACGGCTGATGGCCTTTTCGTGTCACAACAAACTCTGAGCGAGGGATCAGTTTGTGCAGTTCCTGCGCGTATCTTAGCGGGATGATGTCTTCCTCGCCGTGAATGATCAGCACTGGAATGGTAAGTTTTTGCAGCTCACCTCGAAAATCGTAGTTCCCGAGGCTTTCCCACGTGAGATAATTCACGAGCGGACAGGGTTCAATCGTATGGACAGTCTTTACCGCGTCAGTGGTGTCCGAAAAAATCCGCCAGCTCTTAATCTCACTATATCGTCGGTAATAGGCACTCGGATTTCGCCGTCGGAGTCCAGATTGTTCGAGTGCCTGTAACTTCTCCTTCACGCGAAACCTCAACTCATGTTCATCCTCGATCACCGCCATCTCTCTTTTCCAGTCTCCCTCATACGGCGGCATGGAATTGCTGATGATGAGTCGTTTCACTCTCCCTGGATAGGTGATGGCATAGAGCATCACCAGACCCCCGCCCCAGGAGTGACCGAAGAGAGTCACTTTTTCTAACCCAAATGATTTCCGAATCGCTTCCAGATCCTCGACATGATCTTTCCAACTTACGGTTTGGGAATCTTTAAGTTGAGACGACTTTCCACAGCCTCTCTGGTCATAGTAGATTAGCTTGTACCAGTTCGCGAGTGTATCGCAGTACGGGAGGAGATGGAGCATGTTCGAGCCGGGACCTCCGTGCACCATCACGATGGGCTCTCCACTCCCAACGATGCGATAGTAGAGTTTCACACCCTGGACGTCCTTAAAGCCATCTTCCAAGAATGGAGAGAGAAGGGAAAAAGAGAGGACCAATTCAAAAGTGAGCATGAAGAACATTAGAGAACCTTGATGGTGTCCCCGACCTTGATGACCCCGCCCTGGAGGGCCTTCGCCAAGATCCCACGTCTGCCGGCGAGTTCAGCTTGAAGACCACTTCGGACCTCATCCATCCGTCCACACGGAGTGCATGGCTTTGTGATTTCCAGGATAGTCGTCTCACCCACTTGAAGTTTCTTACCGCGCTCCAGATTCATGAGCTTGAGGTCTCGCGTAGTGATGTTCTCCTTCACATCGCCTGCCTTGAGTTTCAGTGAGTCAAGCGTTTCTTCTTCGAGGAGAAGGATTTGGCGAATACTCTCGGCGATCGCGTGTCGATCACCGCGAAGGCCTAAGCCCTCGAAAACCTCAGCACTTTTAACAAGCATCATTGGCTTTCGATGGCCGACGCATAGCTGAATTGAAACGACCTTGCCGTCCTGATTCTCCATTACACCGATTCGTTTATTAGATTAGCTCAACTAGCACAATAAGCAATTCCTCATGCTGCGATCGGTAGAAACGATCTCACCCCACGCAAGACCGCCTCGACAGTAACCTCCCTCATACATCGAAAATGTCCCTCCGGGCAAGCTTCTCCACCAATGTGCGTGCAGGGTCTACAGTATAACCCTGATCGCTCAATCACTCTGCTCTCTGCACCGTACGGGAAGAAACCAAATTCCTTCACGGTGGGCCCGAAGAGAGCAGCAACCTTCCTCTTTCGCGCTGCCGCAAGATGGAGCAGCCCGGTGTCGTTCGAGACGACAACATCGCAGGCATCCATCGCCGCTGCGGTTTCCAGAAGTGAGAAAGCGCCGGCAAAGTTTGCAATCGTATTCCGATTTCCATTCTCTTCGACGACTTTCTGCTCAATGACATCGCATCGTTTTCGATCATCCTCTCCACCAAAAAGAATCACGGTCGCGTTATCTTCCCTGATCAGCATAGCGGCCAACTCGGCGAATCTTTCCAGGGGCCATCTCTTCGTAGCGTGCTTTGCCCCCGGGCACAAGCCTACGATATTCTCGTTGTTGTGAACTCCCGCGGCGGCCAACCTATCAGCAATTCGACTCTGAGTCTCTTTCGGGACAAACACCTCGAGCCCGAGCCCATCGTCGACAACCCGCCATGGGCTTAAGGTTTCAAGGTATCGCAATGCAACGGGAGGTGCCGAATTGTAGAGGTTCCATTTGAAGTTCACAAGGAGGAATCGGGCCAACCTCCTTTTGTCCACAATCATTACCTGCCGGGCATTTCCACTTCGAACGAAGCTGCTTCTAAAATTTCCCTGGAGATCAATGATGAGGTCGTAGCCCGACCTACGAATTCTCCGCCTGAGAGCACTCAGATGCTCAGCGCCTCCACGAGAATCGAATGCGATGATGTTACTGAGATGCGGATTGTACCGGACAAGATCAGCGTACCCAGTCTTGACAAGGAAATCGATTTGAGTCTTTGGAAATGCTTTCCGGAGAAGACGAACGAGAGGAGACGCAAGGATGATATCGCCGATGGAACTCAGTCGGATGATTAGTGTTTTATTTATAGCATCCTGCATGGCAACAACCCAACTTACCGTTTTTTGGGAAGAGTTGCAAGCCGATTCTCGGTCGCGTTGCAGGGTTATTCATTTGCTTTTTACTCGTTCACGGTTTATATTCAATCAAATGATTT
>JAHEZR010000010.1 GCA_023251005.1 Ignavibacteriota bacterium
GATTAGCGACACCGATTGTTTGTGATGTATCCTCGGAAGTGAGCGTGGCCTCGACTGCCAAAAAGATCCTTGCGCGTTACGGCCATGTCGATGTCCTCGTGAACAATGCTGGCGTCACGTATTTCAAATCTTTTCATGACACAAGTCCCGACGAGTTTAACGAAGTTATCTCCACCAATCTTGGGGGAACGTTCCTTTGCACGAAGGCGGTTCTTGAATCAATGATTCGGCGCCGCTCCGGCCACATCTTCAACATCATCTCCGTCGCAGCTCAAACAACTTACACAGAATCGTCGGCATACAGCGCCTCGAAGGCCGGCATACTTGCTCTCACGAATGTTCTTCGAGGGGAGGTCCGGCGTTACAATATCAAGGTTACGGCAATTCTTGCCGGCGCGACGGAGACTCTAATGTGGAGTGCGGCAAACCGCCGCAAATACAGACATCGGATGATGAAGCCGGAGGATGTAGCACGACTTGTGGTTGCGATGTATCAGGCGCCAGAGAGGGCACACGTCGAAGAACTTGTATTTCGACCTCAGCTTGGGGATTTGCCTTAGACGAATTCAAGCGGAAACATGAGCGTCGATTTGAAAGATAAAGTTGTCATTGTCACTGGGGCGGGAAGGGGAATCGGCAGATCAATTGCTCTAAGCTTTGGAAGAGAGAGTTCAAGGTTAGTTCTGGCCTCGAGAACGAAGAGCGAACTCGAGAAGGTTGCGAGCGAAGTGAAAGCTAAAGGAGCAGAAGCTCTCGCTGTCCCAACCGATTTGACCAAAGAAGGAGAAGTCAATAAACTCGTGGAGATTGCTACCGATTCATTTGGCAGGATTGATATCCTAATCAACAACGCAGGGATCGGCATCAATGCTAAAGTCGTTGACATGAGGACGGAAGACTTCGAGTCTTTGTTTGATGTAAATGTGAAAGGCGTGTTCTTTTGTACCCGTGCAGTGCTTCCAAACATGATAAAGCAGCGGGACGGCGTGATCGTGAACATCTCTTCTCTCGCAGGACGAAACGCCATAAGTGGAGGGGCAGCCTATTGCGCAACCAAGTGGGCGCTCATTGGATTTGCGCGATCGCTCATGCTCGAAGTGCGACAACATAACATCCGCGTCATAACTATCTGCCCGGGATCTGTGGATACATCCTTCTCACACGTCATCGGAAAAAAATCGAACATCTTGCATTCAGAGGATGTCGCTGATACGGTGCTCGCAGCAGTAAAGATGCCGACGAGGGCGATGGTGAGTGAGATCGACATTCGCCCGACAAACCCGAAATCATAGACGAGATGGTTGAAAAAAAAATCGGGAGGGTAATTCACAGCCGCACGTTTTCCCCCATCTTAGAACTTTTCCGAATTGTCCCTCAGCACGGAAGCCAATTTCCAGATTACAAAGCCGGTCAGTACATTGCCTTGTCAAGAGACAACTGCAAGCTCACACGCAAGGTGATTGACAACAGCGGAGAGATTAAATTTGTGTACGACGCCGATGAATCCCGAAATCCTAGACGCGGAGCAGTGACACACTCGTATTCCATCTCCTCAGCTCCGTTCGAAACACAACAGAGAGGATACTTAGAGTTCTATGTGGTTCTGGAGATGATTGAGACGGGAGTCCCTGGCAGACTTTCGGAATCGCTCTTCCAGATAGATCCCGAAGCTGACAGTAGGCTTTTCTATATGAATAGGATTACCGGCGATTTCACGCTTGATAAGAGAGCAGCCGGATTCCAGAACATCATTATGGTCGGAACGGGCAGCGGCCTTGCACCCTTCGCCTCGATGATAAAGCAGCTGAACTATGAAGCCTCGAACGGAATAAAGCATGATGCGAAATACACATTGATCCACGCGAACAGAACGTATGAGGAATTAGGCTACCACAAAGAATTTCTATCGATCGAAGCATCTGGGAAACTTGACTTTGTGTATGTTGCATCGGTCAGCCGCCCATCGCCGAGGGATTACGACGATCCTGCTGTAGGAAAAGGAAGAGCGAATAATCTTCTCCGCTCCGTGTTTGGAATGCCGCTTAAAGAAGATCAGGATCTGCAGGAAGCTATTGAGAAGGGAGAAGATACATCAGCGGCACAGAAGACCCTTGAAAGAACTATCAAGCCAGTGCTACCTCAGCATCTTCCCCTGGGAGAATTGTTGATGAGAATGGTACCGCAACGAACGGTAGTCTTGACCTGCGGTAATCCAAACGCGATGGATGATATTAAATACATCGCGGAAAGAAACAATCTTCGGTTCGAAAAAGAGGATTGGTGAGCCCAACGGGAGATCGGCCAGCACTGGTTTCCTTCAATTGAGCCCTCGCAGGATATGCCACTGGAGTCTGTTGTCCTCGTCACTTACAAACTCTCACCCTCCAACCTCCAAAGAATCACTGGCCTGTCTCCGGAGATCAAAGTTCTGTATACCCCGGAGACATCAGAAATAAAAAAGCATCTTCCAGAGGCTGAGATACTTTTCGGTGATCTCGATGCTGAGCTATTTCCACTCGCGAAGAAGCTCAAGTGGGTACAGCTCGCTTTCGCCGGAGTCGATCAAATTCTCTTCCCAGAGTTTGTAGCGAGTAACATCGTTCTTACAACCTGCAGAGGTCTCCAGAAGGACCAATTGACGGAGCTTCTATTTGGAATGATGCTCACTTTCACTCGAAAACTTGATATTCTTAGGAAGCTCCAAGCAAACAAGAAGTGGGATATATCACCTTTCCGAGAGACCGATGTCCTTCATGGAAAAACGATTGGCATCTTGGGACTAGGGAGTATAGGCTCAGAAATGGCTAAGGTAGCGAAGGCTTTTGGGATGAGGGTCATTGGATTCAAAAAACATTCATCAGTTCCGGCAGAGCATGTGGATCTCGTCGTGGGAAAGGATGAACTTCACCTCCTCTACGAAACTTCAGATCACATTGTAGTAGTACTTCCTTTGACTGCAGAGACCAGGAATCTGATAACCAGGAATGAATTCGATTTGATGGGGCGCAGTCCTTACTTCTACAACTTCGCTCGCGGTGCAATCGTCATTGAGGCCGATCTCATTGATGCACTAAGGCAAAAGAAAATCAGTGGAGCTGGTTTGGATGTTTTCGAAAATGAACCGCTCAAGCCGACAAGCCCATTGTGGGAAATGGAAAACGTCATCATCACACCCCACATCGGAGGGCTAGTCCCAAGCTATATGAGGCAGGTAACGGATCTATTCCTCGAGAATCTCGAGCGATATCTTAGGGGCAAGCGACTAATGAATATGGTGGATAAAACGAGAGGATACTAAAAAGCCACCGGACCCTAAGCAATCAAGCCCGGAGGCTTCGTCACCCCCACACAAGCGCATTTACTTTTTCTCGGGAGAAGGGTGTCCCATCATTTCATGGTGCATAGGATCTGGCGCCTCGCGTTCCCCCATAAATGGCCTGTGCCCAAGGGGGTGCCGCCCATCCCTGAACCTCCCCTCCATGCATGCTCTCGCAC
>JAHEZR010000161.1 GCA_023251005.1 Ignavibacteriota bacterium
ATTTAAGAGCTGGGAGAAATTACTAATCGACCAGTACCTGATGAAAGGTGGAAAGATTGCATTCTTCCTCAATAAGGTTGATGCGTCGCTGCAGAATCAGATGGGGCGGGCACTCAATTTGGAACTCGACGACTTGTTGGAAGCCTATGGCGTTCGTATTAACACGGATCTTGTACGTGATGCGCGCTGCGCTTCGGTGACTGTCAGTCAACAGGCTGGGTTTCTTGTGATCCAGAATCAAATCCCATTCCCCTATCTACCGATGGCAAGCGAGTTCAGCAAAACAAGTCCGATTGTTAAGGATCTTGGCTCGGTGATCTTTTTCTTTGCGAGCTCGATTGACACGTCGCTTGCCCGCGGCAACAATCTCAGCTACGATGTTCTCGTCAAAACCTCGACTCGGAGTGGTCGACAGGAAAACTTTTTTTTCCTCAATCCCACTGCTACCATGACGCAAGAGATGTTCAAGGAGTCTGGGATTCCTCTTGCGGTGACAGTCGAGGGGTCCTTTACAAGCGCGTTTCGTGAGAAACAGGTGGTCCTGGATTCGACAGTACAGGCCTCTATCGATACGACAAACAAACTGGTTAGCGGGAAAACCTCAAAGATTGCCGTTGTCGGGGACGGGGATTTTGTTCAGGACCAATACTTTGGCGGGAACAAGGACAACATCATTTTTGCCAGCAACCTCGTCGACTATCTGGCCGATGACATCGGCTTAGCGGCAATACGGTCGCGGGAAACTGGAGCAAAGCCTCTCGATGAGGTGACTGAAGGGACGAAATCACTCGTAAAAGGAATCAATCTCGCTGTTCCACCTCTCCTTGTCGTTGTGGTGGGCGTTTTGCGTTGGCGTTGGCGAGTTGCAATGCGCAAACGTATCGAAAGTCAGGGTGGGTAGATTTTTTCAAGTGGGTGAAGCGGTATGGATCGCTCAACCAAATTGCTTGTTGGCCTTATAGTTGTACTTGCAGTAGGAGTCTATCTTGTCCTTCCCTCGGGCAAGGAACGCGAGTCGAGTTTTAAGCCGTCCGAATTAAACCTTGCGCTCGATTCAGCATCCATCGTGAAGATCGAAGTTCAGCGTCCGGGGAAGTCTGTGATTTTGGAGAACGTCGGAGGTAAGTGGATGATCACCTCGCCGGTTCATTATGGTGCGGATGGTCAGGCAGTAGCCCAGGTTATCGGTGGAGTTCGGAGGCTGAAGGTCGGAAGTCTTGTTTCATCGAATCCTGACAAGCAAAGGCTATTTCAAGTCGATTCGACGGGATCAAAATTGACGTTGACGGATCGCTCTGGGAAGTCTACCAGCCTCATCGTAGGCAAGATCGGACCATCGTACTCAGAGGTTTACCTCCGACTGGCCGATTCAAAAGATGTTTATCTGGGCGAAGGACTTAACTCAGTAGTGATTAAGCAGGAGCTAAAAGATTGGCGAGACAAGACAATTTTCACAACGAATTCTGATTCCATCAAGCGGATCGCGATTGCTCATCGGACAAAGAACTTTGTCTTAGAACGTGATAGCGCGATCTGGAAACTCGGCAAGGATACGGTGGCAACAAACGTCATGACGTCCGCACTGAGTGTCATCTCGAATTTGCATGCGGATGATTTTGTCGATACCCTCTACACACCGACGACGAAGCCTACCGTTCTGAGAGTTCAGACGAAAGAGGAAGTGACTCTGAACTTTTATCCCCAACCCCCCGATTCCACAAAATACTTTGTCCAGACCTCCCACTCGTCTCAGAACTTCGTCCTCAACAAGTGGACGTTTCAGGAACTTCTGAAGCCGGTTGAAAGATTTCTGAAGTGACTAAGACGCTCGCAGCGCGTTGACAATGCTCAACCGCGCCGCGCGAACAGAGGGTAAGAATCCACCAACCAAGCCCATCAAGAGGGCGAAAAAGAGTGAAGAGAGGGTAATCGATGGGGAAAGCGCAAAAGAGAATTCGAGCTCGGCAAACGAGCCGAAGTTGAGTGTGGAAACGCGGAAGAACTGCAAGACCGAAGCAAGCAACAGGCCTATGACTCCCCCGATGAGTGATAGCATGAGTGATTCCGTCAGGAACGCCGCCATGACACTGCGGCGACGGAAACCCAGCGCGCGCAATGTTCCAATCTCGACCGTCCGGTTAGCGACAGCGGCATACATCGTAATCATTGCGCCAATGGCGGCGCCTGCGCTGAAGATAACGGTGATAAAGATCCCGAGGACACGAATGAACATCGCCATCAGCTCTGATTGCTCTTCGAAATACTTCCGCTCGATCTTTGGCTCAAATTGATTGAGCCGGTTATCACTCTCGAACTCGTGTTGAAGTGCAGGAAAATCTTCTGTGCGTGTCAATCGGAATGTTATCGATTGAAATGCGCCGCGGCGGTTAAACGCATCCTGCAACTGCAGCGCATCGCCCCACATCTCTGAGTCAAACCCGCTACCGTCGGAATCCAAGGCGCCGACAATTGTCCAATTATCACCGGCAAACTTCACGATGTCGCCAATGTCGGCTCCCTTGAATCGCTTCCGGATTGAAGCACCGACGATCAACTCCCGACCCCCCGCATTAAACATCCGGCCCTCTTTCAATTTCACTTGAGGACGGAGCGTAAAAGCTTGCGGCAAAACACCTCTTACTGTCACGTTGCTAATCCCGCCGTCCTTTTTATCTAAATTAATGATAACAGCCGGCTCGGTAGAAGCCAGCGGCGCTCCGTCGGGACCTTTAGCAATGTACGGCAACGTGAGAATGATGTTCGCCGTCTCGTTCATGACGATACTCGAGATTTCCCCCTGCGATGACTTTCGCACGACAATCACGTTCTCATTTGAGCCTGTCGCCATGAGGGTCTTTTGAATTCCATATGCCATCATCAGCACGGCAGCGAACACGAACACGACGAGCGCAATGCCGAAGATGGTAATCGCCGTGGTCAAACGACGTGAACTGAAATTGCGGAGAGTGTATTTTGTCGGGATTTTCATATCAATGCAAAATTAAAAAGTCAAAATGAAAAATTCTTTCCCCCATTTTACTTTTTCATTGTTAAATTTTCATTTACCCAAGGAATCGTAGGCCATCAACAATCGTCGTTCTTAGGGCACGCTGGAGCGGGAATATCGACGCTGCCAACCCCACAGTGATTGCTGCGGTCGTCGCGAGAATGTAGGTAATCGGCTCGATGAAAAAGATCGGGAAAAATCCCTTCGGCATCGCGGCAGCAAAGCCATCGACAGCAGGAACGGAGAGGAGAATCCCGAGACCGGCGCCTAAGAATGAAATCACCAGCGATTCTCCGACAATTAACCCCATCAGGTGCTTGCCAGAGAAACCCAGTGTCTTGAGTACCGCATACTCCCGCGTGCGCTCGCGAGCCGACATGATCATCGTATTGCCCAACACGAGCATAATGATGCCGATGATAACGAACGACATGACGTTCATCGCCGTTATCACCGCACTGGTACCGGCGATGAAG
>JAHEZR010000162.1 GCA_023251005.1 Ignavibacteriota bacterium
CCAACCCCCGTGGGTCCAAGGCAGATGAACGAGCCGATGGGTCGCCGTGGATCTTTCAGTCCTGCACGAGTACGGCGGATTGCCTTCGAGAGTTTCTCGATTGCCTCATCTTGTCCGACTATCTGTTCTTTCAGTGCTTCGGCCATCTTGAGGAGCTTCTCAGACTCGGACTGTGCGATCTTGTTGACGGGGATTCCCGTCATCATCGAGACGACGTCAGCCATGTGCTCTTCGGTCACCGTGTGGATGAGGCTTTGGGCTTTGACCTCCCATTCTCTCTTTGCGATTTCAAGGTCGCTAAGGAGTTTCTTCTCCAAGTCTCTCAGCCGTGCAGCTTCTTCGAAGTTCTGGCTCTTCACCACCTGGTTCTTTGTCTGCTTGATTTTCTCGATCTCTTCTTCAAGATGCAGGATCTCTTTCGGCACAACGATGTTTGAGAGGTGAACCCGAGATCCCGCCTCGTCCATCACATCGATAGCTTTGTCGGGAAGGTATCGATCAGTGATATAGCGGTCGCTCAGTCGGACTGCAGCGTCAATCCCGACGTCAGTGTACCTTACGCCATGATGTTCTTCATACTTGTGCTTGATGTTCCGCAGGATCTGAATCGTCTCATCGACCGTTGTTGGGTCGATCATGATTTTCTGGAAGCGGCGATCAAGGGCACCATCTTTCTCGATGTACTGTCGATATTCATCGAGAGTGGTCGCGCCTATACACTGCAACTCACCTCGCGAGAGGGCCGGCTTGAACATATTGGAGGCATCCAGCGATCCGGATGCACCGCCAGCTCCGACAATCGTATGAAGCTCGTCGATAAAGAGGATGACATCCTTGGCCTTCTCAAGTTCATTCATAACCGCCTTCATCCGTTCCTCGAACTGGCCACGATACTTTGTACCAGCCACGAGGGCAGCGAGGTCAAGGGTGACGACGCGCTTGTCATGGAGTACACGGGAAACTTTCTTCTGGACGATCCGGAGAGCCAGGCCTTCGGCAATGGCGGTCTTTCCAACGCCGGGTTCGCCGATAAGAACGGGGTTGTTCTTCTTTCTTCGGCTCAGTACTTGGGCCACACGCTCGATTTCCTTCTCGCGACCAACAATTGGGTCGAGTTTATCTTCCATCGCAAGTTTAGTCAAATCTCGACCGAAGTTATCGAGGACGGGTGTCTTGGACTTCTCGGCTTTTCGTTCGTAAGCAGCCGCACTCGGTGGTGAAGAGGGTTTACCACTGATGATGTTGTCGAGCTCGTTGCGAACGACGTCGTAATGGATGTTGAACTGATGGAGAATCTGCGCGGCAATGTTATCGTCATCGCGTAGAAGTGAGAGTAAAAGATGCTCGGTACCGATGACATCAGATTTGTAGAGCTTCGCTTCGAGATAGGTAATCTTGAGAACTTTTTCTGCTTGCTTCGTCAGCGGGATGTTGCCGATCGTCAGTGTCCCGCCGCTCGTCCGGACAGTTTCCTCGATCGTCTTCTTCAACTTGTAGAGGTCGCAGCCGAGATTCCGGAGGATCTTTACTGCAATGCCCTCACCCTCACGAATGATACCAAGGAGGAGATGCTCAGTCCCGATGTAATCGTGACCCAAGCGGAGGGCTTCCTCACGGCTCAGCCGAATGACGTCTTGAACGCGATTGGAAAAATTTCCTTCCATGGAAGTCTGCCTACTGTTGTGAGAAGAACGATCTAATTACTCTAACGAATACTCTCGCATCGAGGTTTCATACAACTCGTTACCGCAGCACGTTGACAAAATTAATATACAGAAATGGGATCCTTTAGTCAAGACCGATGAGCACACACATAGTTGACAAAGTTGTATGCAAACAGGGTGCCAGGACGATACCTTGACTTTCAGAGCGAAAACGGATATATTGAACGCACCATTTGTAGATTGTTCCGAGAATTCTCGAAGATTCCACAGTAGCTCAATGGTAGAGCGTGCGGCTGTTAACCGCAGGGTTGCAGGTTCGAGTCCTGCCTGTGGAGCCATTAACCTGACATTTGTGTCAGGGTTTTCTATTTATGAGCTTCTGGGTTTACATACTCCACTCGGCTCGAGCTGACAGGTACTATGTTGGTCAATCAGAGGATCCAGAGCGAAGGATAGGATTTCATAATTCTGTCGAGAAAGGGTTCACGGCCCGATATCGACCTTGGAAATTGGTATTCAAGCGCGAGTGCTGTTCCCGTGCTGAAGCCAAACAAATTGAGAGAGAGATCAAGAGTTGGAAGAGCAGACGGAGGATCGAAGAGCTAATACGGAGGAAGGTGAAGATCTAAAACGTGCGGTCCACTCCGCCTTTAGCGGAACGAGATCTCGTCCCGACGCAGTCGTGACGGACTGTTATCCCGACTTTGTCGGGATGCAGGTTCGAGTCCTGCCTGTGGAGCCACACCATAGAGAGGGAGGACTAGAAGTTTATCCCGCTCGAGAATCGTCCCTACCTTATCCGTCTATCATCTAACTGCAAGCTCCTTCAGTGATTCCTTTACGGCGCTTGGACCGCGGCGATATGCGGCTACACCGAGAACTTCATCTCCCCCGAATAACTCCATACAATATTTTAAATAGCGAGTTCCTGCCTCAATGTTGGTATCTATCTGAAGTAGTTCCTCAGGTGACAGTTCCGGCTTGCCTAGTATCCAGCGAGCTGTGGGGAGTTTCACTTGAAGTAGCCCATAAGAGTCGCTGCCCGGCGCTCCGTCATCTCTGTGGATAGCTGCTGTATCCCATTGACTTTCTCTTTCCGCACAATCAATGAGAAGCTCTGCTCTAAGGTCGTAGAATGCGGCCCTCTCCACTAGTTTTAGCTTTAGATCCACATTTGGATCAGCAGCTAGAAAAAAACGAATCAGTGTGTCAACTTCGCTGTCAAATCGTGCTACTTTTTCGGACAGAATCTGAATGCTGCCCCTTTTGGCGGTATGAGCTGTGAGAATTGATCTCCCGACCGTGCATCCGCAACAGACTATAATAGCACTGAGCATAACGAGCTTTTTTGTTTTTTCTCCCTTTTTCCACATCACAATCCTCTCCCTCCTCCTAAGTATTTCCGATTTACTTTTCCACCAATTCCAACGGTTTCCAGCCATTAATGTAAGCTTATTTGTGGTGGCGATCAATGAAATTGGTAAAAATTGCAGCAGCATGTCTACAGATAGGTAAGTTCCCCGAATTAAAGACTCCAGGCACTCTCTGCGACTCTGAGTTCAACAATGGCGGCGACCTGCTCAGCACCAGCTTTAAGAGGAAATCAACACAACCACATTCATGGTTGCGTATTTCGAGGAAAAAGCTTACGTTCGCATAGGCAGCAAACTGCTCTGCCACCAAACTTCGGAGAGGTACATGACGTACTCAAAGCTTAAGACAGGTCTCCTTTTAGGATTTGTGATTCTTATATGGGCAACTCAAAACCTTAGTGCTCAAGACGGAGGGCTAAACAGTAAAGCCGGAAAATTTGT
>JAHEZR010000163.1 GCA_023251005.1 Ignavibacteriota bacterium
GCTTGCCAAACATACGTTCAGTCCTTTCAGAGTTTTAAACTATCATAGTCTGTTTGATCAAAGGTCAAATCTCAATTGAAGGAACAAGAAATGGTCCTGAGAAGTTTTCCCGAGTAAGACATCTTTTTGATATCGATATTCATACTGGAAGTCCAGAAACCACTCATTCACAATTTCATAGATAATCTTGAACGCAGTCCGATAGGTTTTTGTGAGAATTCCGTCCAGAAAGGGAGCATCGTTTGAATCGATCTGCCGCTTCCCGAAGAGAACATCTCCACCAACGTTTTTAACCAGATTCCCGTCGCGGTCATAGATATTGTCGCCGTGCCGCTGCCGCTCAACCTCCATGGAGAGTCTCAGACGGTGAGAAGGGCGATACTGTCCCCGAAGCCACAGACTTTCTGAGTTCGGCCCAAGTGGATGGCCGATGCTGACCTGATCGTTGGTATAATTGTTCTCAGGTTTCTGGTGGCTGTAGACATAAGGGTCGATTTTAATGTATTCGAAGGCTAAATCCGTATCTACAATACCCGCTGGTTCAATATAATTGAAACCCAGATTATACGCAAACTTATTGCCGAAGTAGTCCGAACCGATCTTTCCCCATTCGATATCGTCTACGAGGAGACTTCCGAAAAGTTCGAGGTCCTTACCGGGAAACACCGAAAGATCAGTCGCGAGGAGTGTGTTGTCGCGGTTGTGGAATTCCGGTTCAATCGTCTTATAGAAATTCACAGGATTTAAATAAGCAAGATCGGGAAAGCGCCGGGAATAAATAACGATCTCCCCCAATCCCCAATTTAATTTGTGCGGGATAGAGAGCTCGATCCTATGTGCAACAAAGTACTTCGAGTCGATGGACGATTCGAGGAAGCCCGAATATGGGTTTCTGATCAGATTCTCCTGTCCGAGGATCCAGGAATGAAGAAACGTGTAACGCACGCGACCGAGCGTAGCACCAAGGCGCGCAAAGTCCATTACCGATGCATTATCTGAAACTACAAGCCTACTGTTATACCCCCTGCCCCATAACAATCTTTCTCGCCCTAGTTGTATATCGAGCACGCCGGCATAAACTCTGAGATAGCCTTCTGTGACTTCAAAGCTCTTTTCCCCCCTCTGCAGTTTTGAGCTCCGCTGGTACTCAGGGAATGAAAGTGCAAATGGTTTATCGCCGACGAGGTTCCAGTTTGTTACCTGCAGATAAAATCCCAGCCGATCTCGCAGAGTCCCACGAAATCTAAAGCCTCCGATCACGGTCAGAAAGCTTTTGTTGTCCCATGAATCTCCATTTCCAAAGTGGAGATTGGTGGCCCCAATCCCATCAACATAGAACGAGCTTAATGAATCCCTGTAAACATAGAGATATTTTTCCTTGTCAGAGAAAACCCCCTCGAGCCTCTCACCAAGTCTCGAATCGCCCGACAGGATTGATAATTCATTCCCTGTACCTATGCCCATGTCAGGCCCGAACTCGACTTTAAAGTCATCGAGAATTCCTCTATCGGTCGCTGAGAGCCGCGGTCGTTGCTTGTCGACCTCAAGGAGAAACTTCGCCACATCTGCTCGCGAGATCGGGGGAACCGCGTCGTAGTAACCAGTGATGATCTCTTTTACTTCCATCCGTTTTAAGAAATCGTACACTGGATTTGCCACAGGCACGTTTTCAATCTGTGAGAACAATTGAGTCGTAAGAACAAAAAAGCCTAGGCAGAGAACCCAGAAGGCGAGTCTCATTTTCTTCGCAGGAACGGCAGAAATAAGATTCATGCTCGGGAGATTTTCTGAAGGTTCAGGACTAAGTTTACGTTCCACTTCTTCTCAAGATGAATACGCCAATTCGGAAAAACGACGGAGCCTTGGTACACCCTTTCAAATCCTGCCTCCGACAGAGAGACCGTCTCGATCGGGAACCTCCAGACATTTGCAGGCGAATCAAAATCGAGTCGAACTACAACACCAAGCCACTCATCGACGAGAGAGATGGTGCCGACGCCCGGAATAGCACCGCTACTTCGGAGATGATTCTCTTCAATCTTGGCCCCCTCAAATTGATAGTAGCGATCCGGCGCATCGCCTGCCGAGAGGGCAAAACAAAATTCCACTCCAAACCATACGTCTATAGGCTCAGCCGCAGAATTCTCAACTTCGTACTTGAACTCAATAGCCGAAGAATCAGCTTTCAAATGGATGGCCTTCCGGACGATCAGGGGCAGGTGCCGATTGTGATGCCAAATATGACCGTCACGCTGCAACTCCACGGCAATCGAATTTCTCTTGCGTGAAACTTTGTGTCGATACAGCTGGTTTACAAAGTCCCCCACTTCAGTATACTTGGATCGGGAGAAATCTTCCAGCGTTACATCCGGACCTAAGAAGTGATCGAGGAGTGAGGTGCGGCTATACCAATCGTATGATAGATACTGTTTGAGATTTTCCTCTTTCTCTAAAATAAGTTCGTGTATGCTCGCTGCACCCTGCGTCGATTTGTCGGTCGATTTAGTACTCTTTGACTGGACCAATTTCCGATGGTAGCCCTCTTCCCTTCTGGTCAGGACATTTCCCAAGTTCGCAAGAACGGGTAGAAAGTCGAGCTCAAAAATCGAGCCGCCCTGATCGGGCTTCAGATAGAGATGTACCAAGCCTGTCTCAATCAACAGCTCATCTCGGCCATCGCAGTCGAAATCCGATCGCTCGAATCGGACACCACGAACTCCCCCCACGAGGTTTAAAGAACTCTCCGCTCGCAGCAGATTTCTGTACGCGGCAGCTCGGAGGTGAGGCAAATATAGACCGCCGAACACCCCATGCCAGTATGCATCATTGCACTGTCCGGCCCAGAGATAGTCGAGAGCCTTAGTGACTCGCTTTCCTTTCTTTTCCAGAGCATGGGCACGACTGGAAATCCGAAGCATCTTCTTGTGGAGCGTGTTTGCCTCTGGATACTTTACGAAAAAATTTCGCCAGAATCCTCCTTTCACAAAATGTTGGAGTTCTCCAAGGTGCGCGTCTGTTTTCATCCTATCTGTATATTCTTCGTACTTGATGAAAGGCCGAGGCGGAAGCACCCAATGCATCATCTCGGTGTACGAAGCGTCCGGAAGGTAGATTCTGCCGGCTGGGGGAAATTCCTCGACCACCTCCGAAAAATGCTTAATCGTCAGCCAACTCGAATTCTCTCCTAAAGCTCTGAAGAATTCCTCCAGCCACCCATCTTCGTAAACGTGCTTGTAAGTGGTTGGCCAGACACCAAATTTTTCTCCGTCGTCCCCAAATGTAATGACACGCGTGCCTTCTTCAGTCGCAAGACTCCGGAGATAATCGATTGTCTGCCCTGTGGATTGAAAAGGTATTGTATAGCGGAGCCTCTTGCTCATCGGAAAAAGGGCGAGTGTTTTTCCGGCCTCTTCTGTCATGAAGTAGCTCTTCAGCTCCTCCTCGACGAGACCTGCCGAAAGAAAATGCG
>JAHEZR010000164.1 GCA_023251005.1 Ignavibacteriota bacterium
CCAAGAAAGCGTTATCCAAAGACCCAAACAGTGCCGAGGCGTATAAGGCGCTCGGTCTCACGTATTTTTACAAAGGATGGGTTAGGCAAGCTCTTGAGGCGAATCGGACATCATTACAGTTGAATCCCAACTATTCTTCTGCTGCCGCAAACTTCGGTGAAGAGCTCAACATGCTGGGTGATTTTGTGGAGGGGATGAAGTGGATGAGGAAAGCATTGAGCATCAATCCAACCCGCGCCTTCAGTTATTCTGTGGTTGGTGGCTGGTACGGCTTGCTTACAGATGATGTCAACGCAGAGAAATGTTTCAGCCGAGCCTTAGAGCTCCAGCCAGATTTCGTCGATGTCTACGACAGGATGGGACAGTGGCATCTCCGTGCGGGAGAATTCAAGAAAGCACTCGAAGTGAACGATAAGATATTCTCACTTAACCATGATACACTCGCTTCCCATGGTAGAGCTGGAGATATTTACTTTTGCCTCGGAAATGCGACGATAGCGAGAGAACATTTAGAAAAAGGGACTGAGGGGCACTGGGGCTACAGCTTGGAGATTGAACTTGCCTGCCTGCGCCTAAAATCTGCGCAAGGCGAGTCGGCTAGAAAATATCTTAAGGGAGAAATCGTGCGAATCACGAAAGACTTGGATCTTGGTAACGAGGATCCAGGAGTACCATACCAAATTGCTGAATGTAATGCTGCACTAGGTACGAAAGCTGAGGCTTTGAAATGGCTGCGAAAAGCAATCGACGGTGGATGGGTCGATTACCGATATGCGCTCGTGGATTACACGATGAGAAATCTTCGTGAGGAGGACGATTTTAAACATATGATCGGCGAAGTGAAAGCGAAGGTCGACAGGATGAAACAGCAGGTGCAGGAGATGGAGAAGAAATGAGAATTATCTACATGGTAGCCGCAAGCTTCTCCAAAGGAGTCCTTTCGGACAGCTTGCGAGGGTGGCACGAAGAACGCAGACTGAAGTCTGCGGCTACCGAGGATTTCTTATGATTGGATCAACAATCTCTCATTATAAAATCTTAGAGAAATTGGGCGAAGGAGGAATGGGCGTAGTGTATAAAGCCCAGGACTTAACGCTCGATCGCCTCGTTGCTCTCAAGTTTCTCTCCTCTCACCTCTCCACTTCCGAGCAGGACAAGGCACGATTTGTTCAGGAAGCAAAAGCCGCCTCGGCAATCAACCATCCGAACATCTGCACCATCTACTCCATCGATGAGCACGAGGCTCAACTTTTCATAGCGATGGAGTATGTCGATGGACAGACGCTCAGGGAAAAGAAAGGAACGATCAGTTTCAATCAAGCCATCGATATCGGTATCCAGATCGCTGACGGTCTTGCAGCCGCACATGAGAAAGGCATCGTTCACCGGGACATCAAACCTGAAAACATCATGATCCGCAAGGACGGCATTGCACAGATCATGGATTTTGGATTAGCGAAATTAAGAGGAAATGTTTCTCGCCTCACCAAAGAAGGTAGTACAGTCGGCACAGCGGGGTATATGTCTCCTGAACAAGTGCAGGGACAGGATGCAGACCATCGTTCAGACATTTTCTCATTTGGAGTGCTGCTGTACGAATTACTCACCGGTCAATTGCCATTCAAAGGTGTCCACGAGACTGCTCTTGCCTATGAGATCGTGAATGTTGACGCGGCGCCCATGTCATCTATCAAGCCGGAAATCGATCCAAGCTTAGACGCGATTGTCCTCGAATGTTTGGAGAAAGACATCAACGAACGGGCACAGTCTATCAAACAAATCTCTGTCGATCTGAAACGCTACAAGCGGCAATCCAGCCGCAAGAGTGTAAGTCAAATTACTGCTTCACGACGAGCGTATGAACCTTCTTCCTCTACGTTGTTGATGGAACCTCCGGAAGGGTTAAAACGCTTACCTTTGATATGGATCCTGGGAACTGTTCTGTTCTTTCTTGCGAGTGTGGCACTGGTGATCGTTCACTTTCGTGAGGCAGCGCAGGAGACAAGAACCTATCGAGCTTCCCTCCTGCCACAGGAGAAGATGACCTTTGTTTCCACTGGCGGAGGCCATCTCGCAATCTCGCCCGACGGCGCCAGTCTAGCGTTTGTCGCACGAGATTCCGCAGGCAAAACCTCGCTCTGGATTCGACCCTTGGATGCACTTTTGGGCCAGCCACTGCATGGAACTGATGGAGCTGAGTATCCTTTCTGGTCACCGGACAGCCGCTTTATAGGTTTCTTTGCGGGAGGCAAACTAAAGAAAATTGAAGTCTCCGGTGGACCTCCTCAAACGATTTGCGATGTAGTCTGGGGTCGGGGAGGCACATGGAATCGGGATGGTGTCATCGTGTTCTCATCCTCGGCTTGGACGCCCCTCTACCGCGTTCCCGCCGCAGGTGGTTTGCCAACGGCCGTTACGAAATTCGATACATCACGTCATGAAGGCAGTCACCGATGGCCACACTTTCTGCCAGACGGCAAACACTTCTTTTTCCTTTCCCGAACTGTGGGTACAGCGGCAGAAGAAGCTGACGCGATCTATCTTGCTTCACTTGATTCGACAGAGACGAGCAAGCTGATTATTCATGCCAGCTCAAATATGGCATACGCTGCCGGATATCTGCTTTTTATTCGTGAACAATCGTTGATGGCACAACCGTTCGATGCCACACATCTTCAGTTGACCGGAGATGCTGTTCCGATCGTCGGACAAATCAAGTATGATGCCTCGTTTAATAAGGCCTTCTTTTCCGCTTCAAACAATAGCATGTTCGTTTATCAAACAGGTGTGGCAAGTTCAATTAGGCAATTAGTTTGGTTTGACCGCAGCGGCGAGCGGCTCGGTTCGGCCGGTAAGGCGGGCGAATATCTTGACATTCGGCTCTCACCGGACGGTGGGCGCGTGGCAGTTGCCTTGTTTGATCGTCAGACCCGCAATTATGATCTCTGGATCTATGAACTAGTCCGCGACGTCTGGACACGTTTTACATTCGACCCTGCGCGCCATAGATGTCCAATATGGTCTCCCGATGGCACCCGGATTGTTTTCACCTCAGATCGAATGAAGCATTTTGACATTTATCAAAAAATTTCCAGTGGCATGGGAAGCGAGGAGATTCTTCTCGAATCAAATATCGATAAGGTTCCTACCGATTGGTCATCCGATGGGAAGTTCCTTGCCTTTCTCACCTTCGGAGATCCGAGGACAAAAGTCGATTCGTGGATTCTCCCACTCACTCCCGGAAAGACAGAGGGAACGCGGCCCCCTACTCCTTTTCTGCAAACTGAGTTTAACGAGGGAGGCGGAGGGACATTCTCTCCGGATGGAAGATGGATAGCCTACCAATCAGATGAGAATGGTAAAGACCAGGTATACGCGCGTCCATTTCCTGGACCTGGAGGCAAATGGCTGATTTCGACATCCGGAGGTACTCGGCCGCACTGGCGTCGCGACGGAAA
>JAHEZR010000165.1 GCA_023251005.1 Ignavibacteriota bacterium
AAAAAGTCCTACACACCCAGAGCTGACATAAAGAACTCCGCTCTCCTTGGGGTCAATGGCAATTGCAGAGATGCTTTTATCTCCTAAGCCCAAGAACTGCCAACTTTGCGTGATCGCAGCATCCGACTTTACAAACCCAATCAGAATGCCGAATAGCACTAAACGATTCATCACCACGCTCATTTCGTTAAAATAAAAAATCCCCCCTCCATATTTTGGCTCTAACCACGAGCACAACATATAAAGTGAGGATTCCAAATTCTCGTCCCTCCAAATCACCGCAATCACCACTGAGAATTTGACTCCCAATATACGTAAATTATTTCAGCTTGTCAAGCACTCGTGGAAAAAAATTACGCTTGCAAGTGTAGACAAATTTTCGGAACAGAATTCTAAGATTAGAAGATACATAAGGTAGGAGAACTATTTACTGAGTCGAGAGTTGCTGTCTGCAGTTCTCCTCGCGAAATTCACTGCGGTAGTTGAAATAGACGGAGATGAAATGGGGGTACCCGCATACTTCTTCACTCTTCAAAGGCTTCCCTCTTCCGATTCCACCATTTGTACAGTCGCGGACCAGTCCAGATCGTCAAGAGCATGAAGAAAACACCCGCGATGACATCAATAACATAGTGGTACCAGAGATACACGGTCGAGATAATGAGAAGAATACCGATCGTTAACACCACGTGCCGACTCTTCAACCGAAGGCGGTATACGAGGTAAATCAAAACGAGCGTGAGCTGCGTATGCCCGCTCGGAAAGACGTCACGCTGTGCGAAATCGATTGGATTCACAGCGTCACGGGGAATGGACTCAACCATGTTCACAAAGTCTCTCAAAAAATTTGTCAGGAAGACTCCTGGCAGATCTGCATTCGTCCCTTCAAAGCTGTGTAGGGTGAACCGTGGCCCAACCGCAGGGAAGATGAAGTAAACAACATAGCTGAGGTAAAATCCGTAGGGCACGATAAACATTCCATAGCGAAAATCCTCCTTGCGTCCTCCTTTGTACAGCTCTACACCGACGATAAGAAAGAGGAAGTAAAACATCGCATAGGAAAACTGCATGATCTCTGTAAGGAGCGGATGCGCCCACTGCTCCAGCCAGCGAGTCGGATCGGCTCCAAATATCCACCGATCGATGGCAATGAAAAGTGTGTCGAAGTCATGCGGGTTGATTGGGTGGACCATCAGATAGAGTTCTTTGAAAACGACCAGGGTAACCACCAAAGGATGCCAATCGCGGAGAAAGTCAAGGAAAGCGCCTGGCCTTTTCTCCGCAGCAAAAATAAGAAAGAAGACACCGCCACCCATTCCAAGGTCGAGAAGGATGAGCAGCCACCATTCCTGAACTCGAGTGGAGAAGACAAGATTTACAAGAGACAGAAGAAGGAGAAAGAGAACACTAATTGTATCCATTGGCCGCAGAGGAGACAGAAGAGATTTCATCACGATTCTCTCATCCACCGAGAAATGTCGTTACGAGCATCGCTGCAGTGAGGCCGATTAAGGTAATCACCGTGAGCCACGAGATGGCATTGAAGAACCGAGAGTTGACAAACTCACCCATAATCTCCTTGTTGTTGACAAGGAAGAGCATGAAGATGAGGACAAAAGGAAGAATCATGCCATTCGCGACCTGTGTCAACAGCATGACGCGGATAAGGGGAAATCCTGGAATGAGGACAACGAGAGCACCGACGACAATGAGGAATGTGAAGAGGCTGTAGAACTGGGGCGCTTCACGAAACTTCTTGTTCACTCCCGCTTCCCAACCAAAGCCTTCGCAGAGAGAATATGCTGTTGCCAGAGGCAAGATCGAGGCAGAGAAGAGTGATGCATTAAAGAGTCCAAAAGCAAAGAGCACGGAAGCGTATTTTCCCGCGAGTGGCTTCAGCGCAAGAGCTGCGTCGGCGGCCGTCTCAATGGAGATGTGATTCTTGTAAAGCGCCGCCGCGCAGGCAACAATGATAAAGAATGCAACGATGTCCGTCATGAAACCACCAATGATAACATCGAGACGTGAGTGCTTGTAGTCTTCTAAACGAATCCCTTTTTCAACGACGGAAGATTGAAGGTAAAACTGCATCCAGGGAGTGATCGTTGTTCCAACGACACCAATGAACATAACGAGAAATGCGGACTCGAAATGAAATGTGGGGACAAACGTCATCTTTGCAACCTCGGTCCAGTCTGGTTCTGCCAGAAACCCGGAAACGATGTAGGTGATGTAAAACATGCTGGCGATAAGGAAGATTTTCTCTATACTTCGATACGTTCCCTTTACGACAAGGAACCACACAAACGCAGCCGAGAGCGGAATAGAGATGTATTTTGAGACGCCAAAGATCTCGAGGCTTGACGCCACGCCCGCGAACTCAGCCATCGTATTTCCAAAATCAGCGACGAGAAGTGCGAGCATGATGTAGAAGGTTGCGCGAACTCCATAGTTCTCGCGGATAAGATCGGCGAGTCCTTTCCCTGTAACAACTCCCATCCGCGCACAAATCTCCTGGACAACAATGAGGGCAAGGGTTACAGGGATGAGTGTCCATAAAAGCGTGTAGCCGTATGATGCACCCGCGACGGAGTAAGTTGCGATTCCCCCAGCGTCATTGTCGATATTGGCGGTGATAATGCCAGGGCCAATGACAGAAAGAAAAATGATGACGCTCCGAAAGGCACCGCTTGGGAGAAACTGGCGTTTGAAGAGCTTTAGTTTCATGACGGTGAGGGAGCCCGCGCGCGACGCTTCCACGCGATGGAAATCACCTTGCTGAGAATGTCATCGATGGTAATGATTCCCTGAAGTATTCCTTGCCCGTCGATCACCGGGATCACAAACATATTGTACTTGTCGAGTTTGAACGCCACGCTGCGGACTGTATCGTTCAGATGAACGTAGATTGGCTTGCGAAACATCACCTCGGCGATTCCCTGGTCTGCTTGAGCGACGAGCAAATGCTTTAGGGTCACGGAACCAAGGAGCTTGTGGTTTTCGTCAACAACGAATGCGTAGTAGATCGTCTCCGTCTTCAATGTCATCTCTTTTATTTGAGAAATCGCCTCGGCAACGGTGATCGTGTGGGGAAGAGCAATGTACTCCGTCGTCATTAGTCCGCCAGCGGTGTCACTCGAAAAGCTGAGGAGCATCGAGAGCTTCTTTGCTCGTGTCGTCTCCATCAAACTCAAGAGCTGCTGGACAAGTCGGACAGGCATCCTCTCGAGGATGTCTGCGGCCATATCAGGCGGCAACTGCTCGAGAATGTTGACAACATCCTTCGGTTCGAGTTCTCCGAGGAGCGCTTCCTGGATGTCTGGGCTCACACCTTCGAGTGTTCGAACCTGGGTTTGTAAATCAAGCGACTTGAAGAGAGCAACACGCTCAGCAGAACCCAGGTCTGCCATGATCTCACCCAAATCCGCTGACGGAATCTGCGCCAAC
>JAHEZR010000004.1 GCA_023251005.1 Ignavibacteriota bacterium
CTAAGTTTGTTCTCTCCTTCGTTGTGCGGTTCGCGCAACGAAGATACTGATCTCATAGAGTGCAATCATGGGGACTGCAAACACCGTCATTGTGAGTGGATCCGTCGTTGGCGTGACTACGGCGGCAATGATCAAGATTGCGACGATTGCATGTCGCCGGTAGTGACGCATAAAGGCAGGAGTGAGAATGCCGAAGCGCGCGAGGAAGTAGGAAACCATCGGGAGTTCAAAAATCAATCCGGAGAGAAGGACAAGCGTTAGCATGAAACTCATGTAGTCGGTGACGGCGATCATGTTTTGAATCTGCAGTGAACCAAACGTTGCGAAAAACTGGAGCATGAATGGTAGCATGATGAAGTAAGCGAAGGCAACCCCGCTTAAGAAGCAGATAGAAGTGAAGCCTACGATCCCCGAGACGTATTTTCGTTCCTTCGGGAGTAAACCCGGTTGCACAAACTTCCAGAGGTGATAGAGTATCCACGGTGTGCTGAGGATTAGCCCTGCGACCAACACGACCATCATGTAGAAGGTGATTTGTCCATAGGGAACAACGTTGATGACATTCAGCGGTGGATTTGTACTCTTCAATGGTTTGATGAGAAGCTCGTTTACAATCCAATCCGAAAAAACTGCGCAGATCGCGACCGCGACGATGAGTCCAGCAAGGGCTTTAATCAATCTCCATCGAAGCTCCTCGAGGTGGTCGAGGAAGGACATCTCTTTCTCTCCGGTCGCAGCCTCGGCGTCGCCGTTGCCGGAGAGAGTTTTATCTTCTACTTCCCTCTCAGATATCATGTCGATCTCGCTTGGACAATCTGGCTTTAATCCACTCAGTGATTGTGTCTAGCTGCACCTTACTAGACGCAATCTGGACCGAAAACTCGACTATCTCAGATTGGTCGAAGTCCCATCCATGCTCATTCTCATATAAATAGATTTGCGTAACTGCGACACCGGTCCGCTTGTTCCCATCGATGAAGGGATGGAACTGGATGAGGGATTGTAAAAGAACCGCAGCCTTCGTTTCAACGGCAGGAAAAAACTCTGTTCCGTTAGAAAGCCCTGTAAATGGTCGCGATAGGGCCGAGGCGAGCAGCTTTTCGTCTTGAACTCCCGGCAGGCCGCCAAATTGCTCGATGATTGAATCGTGAAGCTTGATGACATCAGTGATGTCACGGATGTTGATCATAGCTTGGAGAGCTTCTCAAACGCCTCGCGATTCTTTTCGATTATTTCCTTGTATTCTCTGGAACCTTTATCTAGGGCCCTCTTCGCACCCTCGTTGATTTTCTTAACCTCTTCACCAGCTCTAAGTTCGAAAACTTCTTCACCGACAAAAGCTTCCGTCTTAGCGATAAAAGAATCGAATTCGGTCTTGATTATCTTTAATACCTGTGAACTGAACTGCTCTGCACGCTCCAAACTGTCGAAGTAGAATTCGTAACTTGGCAGATCATTTATGTCGGTGACAAGCCGGGTTTCTGAATAACCTTTATTCTGCCTTAGATACCCTGCCATTGGCAATTGCAGCTTGAATGGCCCATATCGTGCAAGGTAAAAAACCTCATCATCTGCGAAATTCTCAAGTAAGAATTTCACAAAAAAGGTTCCTTGTCTTCTATCCTTCTTCAGTCTTACATTCATGGTTGGTCTCCTCTGGACTTAATTCACTCGAATCTCTGAATACAGCGGAAACTTCTTACACAGTTCTCTCACAGTCTCCTTCATGTTCTTGTACAGCTTTTCGTTCCCCACCTTTCGTATTACTTCATCAATCATCTCTCCAATCATCTCCATCTCACTCTCTTTCATTCCGCGAGTTGTGACGGCGGGCGTTCCTATGCGGATACCACTCGTCACAAGGGCTGGCTTGTCATCAAACGGCACCATGTTCTTGTTCACCGTTATGCCAGAGTTCTCGAGTGCGTTTTCGGCGTCTTTGCCTGAGACGCCTTTGTTCCGTAAGTCCACGAGCATGAGGTGAGTATCTGTGCCGCCCGAGATGATGTAGTAGCCGAGGCTGACGAGTTTCTGAGCCAGCGCATTTGCATTCTTTATGATCTGTTCAGCGTACGCTTTGAAGCTTGGCTGAAGTGCTTCACCAAACGCGACGGCCTTCGCTGCGATCACATGCATCAACGGGCCGCCTTGAATCCCGGGCATCACTGTTCCGTCGAGCACCTCTGAAATCATTTTCACCCTGCCGCTCTTTGCAGCCTGGAGCCCGAAGGGATTTTCCTTGTCTTTTCCGACGAGGATCAACCCGCCGCGCGGACCTCTCAGCGTCTTGTGTGTAGTGGAAGTGACAACATCACAGTAGGGCAGAGGATCGTTGAGGAGTTTCATCGCGATGAGACCCGCCGGGTGGGCGATGTCTGCCATGAGGAACGCACCGACGGCATCTGCAATCTGTCGGAATGCCTTATAGTCAATGTCGCGGGAGTAAGCGCTTGCGCCGATGACGATCAGTTTCGGTTTTTCATTCCTTGCTAAGGTTTCGACTTCATTGAAATCGATTCTCCCCGTCTCGCGATTCACACCGTACGGGATGACGCGATAGAGCTGTCCAGAAAAGTTTACGGGAGAGCCGTGCGTGAGGTGACCGCCGTGAGAAAGATTCATTCCCATGATCGTGTCGCCGGGTTTCACAAAGGTGAAGTAGGCGGCCATGTTCGCTTGTGAACCCGAATGCGGCTGGACGTTTGCGTATTCGGCGCCGAAGAGTCGCTTCACCCGGTCACGTGCAAGGTTCTCTGCCACGTCAACGAATTCACATCCACCGTAATAGCGCTTCCCCGGATATCCCTCGGCGTATTTGTTCGTCATGACGTTTCCGAGGGCTTCAAGAACCGCAGGGCTCACAAAGTTTTCAGATGCGATAAGCTCAACGGTGAAGTTCTGACGACCAATTTCATCCCGGATGGCGGAGAAGACTTCTGTATCTTTTTCTCGAAGATAACGCACTGGGCGCAGGATAATTAAAGGTTGGTAAGCGAATGGATTTTTTTAACACGGCGTTCGTGACGGCCACCCTCAAATTTCGTTTGCAACCAGACGCGGGTGATCTCCTCGACCTTTGGCCAATCCGTCAGCCGTTCCCCAAGAACCAAGACATTCGTGTCATTGTGGCTTCGTGACAGCCGGGCCATCTCAACTGTCGTACAGACAGCCGCACGCACGCCCTTCGATTTGTTTGCGACTATGTCCATGCCGATACCGCTCCCGCACACCATAATCGCACGATCACATTCTCCACTTGAGACGGCTTCCGAAGCGGCATGCGCAAAATCTGGGTAGTCCGAGGGTTCAGCCGACCATGTCCCAAAATCCTCGCAGCGTTCTCCCAAGGACTCGAGAAGCTTCTTCAGTTTTTCTTTGTACTGAAATCCAGCATGGTCGCTTGCGAGGGCAATCATCATCGTTCTCTCAATTATTCCTCTTCACTCCGAACGAACCAGCGTTCCCCCGCATTTAGCGTGAAGGACAGCCGAAGGATGTTGTCCTTGAGAAGGTGTTGACCGGTCGTGCCGCGCCGTCCGTATTCGACGGCAAGGTCGAGATTCGTATCATATGCTATTGGTAGACCGAGTCCTGCAGTGACCGCAATCTCGTTGATTGAGGTAGACCCTATCTGATAGTATGACGAAAGATGATAAGCGCCGAATCGGTAAGCGACCTTCTTCCAATACGATGCACCGGTCTCTCGCGAAGGTTGAATCTCTATTCCGAGAGAGACGCGTGAACTGCTTCTGATCTGCGGCGGATGAACGCCATAGAAACTGAAATCACTCCACTTCTGGTGGAGAAAATCTGCTGCAAGCAAATACTTATCGTTCAATAACCACGCGATACCGGCACCTCCTGAAATGGGAATGTGAATTTCTCCATCTCGAACTGCAAGAGTATCCTCCCCAATTGGTGAGATGTTTATGTTCTCTTGCGTTGCATTGAGATTAGTCGCTGTCGAGAGAATCACTCCAACGTTTAGGTTGTTCAGACCCGTTGCGCCTGTCAGTCGCCCAAAGCCATTATAGATGGCCCCGAAAGTGAAGTCAAAGCCATTCGCGCTCACCGTCCGGCGGTACTTTGTTGCAGCGAAGTCACTCGAGGAGGACGAAACATCCGAGCCGCTTCGGATTTGTCCGAAGAGATAATTCATTCTGAGGCCGAGGTGAAGACTGTCGAAAGGAGTAAAGGATAGACCCGCAAGAGCCGTCGAGAGTCCACCTTCTCCAAAATACACTTGGGAGTAAAGGTCGGAACCGAAGGCCTGATCGTCTTGGACTTTATAATTGACGCTGCTGTAGGGGTTGAAACCAGCAGAAAAGGTGAGCCCGTCACTGGGAGAAATTGGGACGGCAAAAATTGCGCCTCCAAAATTCCCCGAGCTCAAGTATGATGATCGCACACCATCTGTAGTCTTAAATCCCTCGTACGAGAACGTGCCGCTGAGGTGCGTTCGAGAAATTTCCGTCTGGCCAGCAGGGTTGAGTCGATTGATGGAATTCAGACCTATTAAGGCGACTGTGGTTCCACCCATTCCGGCTGAGCGGCCGCCAGCGAAGAATCGAATATCACCGATTCCATAACGAGAGTATCCGGAGCCTCCATTTCCACCCAAAGCAACATGTGTGAGTAGTGAAATTAGGCAGGTAGACAAGAATAGAATCAGAGAACGCGTCATAGTTGTCGGTCTTGGAAATCGATTAGAGGAGTCGTGAATAAAGCACTTTCAATCTTGGTCTCTTCGTAGGGTCTGCCGAGGCTGAGAAGAATGTGAAGAGACCAAGGTTTGAGGTTTCGGCAAGCGCTTCAATCTGCAAACCCACATTTGCCCGGCCGTTGATCCATCGCTGGACATCGGACGTGATCGTGATTGAATACACGTTGCTATTGGGGTCGAGACGGCGCCCAATGACAGCCGATGTACCCAGGACTGAATCGCTCGTGACGAGATAAAAAGAGATAAGTGAATCCACTGTTTGGGAGTCCAGTCTTGAGTTCAGGGTGTCGCGCGTGAGCTCCAGTGTTGCCCGGTGGATCCCACTATGAAGAGGGAGCCCCTGTAAGTCAAATGTCAAGACCGAACGATAGGCAACGCCGGCTTGTATATAGACGAGTTGCGGGTTGGTGGTCAGGTTCTCGACGTTCGCAACGTGTGCATCCTGGCCAACATCAAAAGTAATCGTTGAGTGTGTCCCACCTTTCGAGTAGGTGACGACAAGCCGCGGTGCACCGCTCGAACCAAATGAATGAAACCCGAGAATGGTATTTCCACCGCCTGTGGGCAGGAGAATGATACCTTGAATGGTCTCAGTTCCTGCCACCTGCAGCCAATTCATCACGAGGGTTGTATCGAGGGCTACGACGATCGAATCGCTATCGGCAACCGCGCCGCTAAAACTTCCTCTCGAAATGTTTTCGTAAGAGGCCGTTGTGACGCTGTCCCACGTGACTCCCGATTCAGTCCATCCTTGGATCATCTTGTACACGGAAAAGGAAATAGAGTTCTTACTTTTATCAAACCGATAACTTTGTCTGAGAATCAAGTTGGCAGAGAGGACGCTGGCAGTTTTTAAACTATCCGGAATTGAGGTGAATCGTAGAAGGGCCTTCGCCATGTATCCATCATCTTGCCCGATAAGAAGATTCGTGCTTTGTCCAGTATTGATTCGCCTGAGAATTGAAGTGCTCGTCTTTGGGGTGAGGTTTGCGGTGTCAAGGCGTAGCAGGTCTTGTGAAGATAAAAGGCCGAGGCCGACGGAAGTCGGTTCGTCGCTACATCCCAAACACATCGAAAGAGTGAACAGGACGGAGAGAGGGAATAGAAAGTCACGAGATATTCTCAACATGAGCTCAGGGTAGTGCGTCGTACGTCTTCCTTCCAAAATCGTTTGCCAGATCCGATCTCGCAATCGCCGGGTGTGAGGCGCTTCAGTGCTTCAGAAGATTTTTGTAAAGGTTGCTGTACTTCTTTGCTGACGATTCCCACGAAAAGTCCTTTAGCATGGCTTGCTTCATCATTTTTCGCCACGCAGTCATGTTCCCGTAATGCGCCACAGCTCGCTCGATCGCTTTCAGCAACTCCTTTGGGTCGTAAAGGCTAAACTTAAATCCTGTCCCATTCCCCGTTGTGGAGTCGTAGTCCTCGATCGTGTCGTCAAGGCCGCCGGTCGCTCGAACAATCGGTATGGTTCCGTATCGGAGACTATACATCTGATTGAGGCCGCAAGGTTCATATCGAGAAGGCATAAGGAACATATCACTTCCCGCCTCGATAAGGTGGGCAAGGTCATTATTGAACCCAAAGTAAAGCCCGACTTTCTTGGGATAGCGTTTCTGGACTGCTTCAAATAACTCTTGATATTTTTTCTCACCGCTTCCGAGTAAAACGATCTGGATTTCGAGCTTCAACAGGTCATCGGCAATCTCTTTGATAAGATCAAACCCCTTTTGGTCAGCAAGTCGAGAGATCATCCCAATCAGTGGAGTGCTCTCCTTGTACTCAAGCTTAAATTTTCTCAGGAGCTCGATCTTATTGTGAGTCTTCCCATCAAGATTCTTTGCATCAAATTTGTGTGGGATGAGCTTATCAATTTCCGGATTCCATATCGAGTAATCGATGCCATTGAGGATGCCGATGAGGTCTGCATTCCTCTTGCGAAGGACGCCGCTCAACCCACATCCGTATTCATCGGACGATTGTATCTCCGCCGCATACTTCTCGCTCACGGTGGTGATCGCATCTGCATAGACTAATCCCGCCTTCAAAAAATTCATGTTGCCATAGAATTCAACTCCTTCGGGTTGAAAAAGTTCCGCCGGCAGGTGAGTCTTTGAAAATGAGCTTTTCGGGAAAGTGCCCTGGTACGCCATGTTGTGAATTGTGAAGACGGTCTTCACCCGGGCGAAAAATGGGTCATTCCGATAGAGTGTCTTCAGATACGCGGGGATCAATCCAGTTTGCCAGTCGTTACAGTGAATGATTTCAGGTTGCCAGCCGAGGCGCTTGAGGGTTTCCAAAATCCCTCGGCAAAAGAAGATAAACCTCTCGTCGTTGTCCGCATAATCTTTATGGGAGTCTGGGTTGACGTAGAGGCCGCTTCGTTCAAAGAGGCCCTTGTTCGCAAGGAAATAGACCTGGATCTTGGATTTTGTGTTTGTGAGGATACAAGAATTGATGTTCGCCCTCTCAACCTTTGGGCCTATGGGGATTTCAATCTCCTTCAATCTCAGAACGTCGTGAAGCCGGAACTTGTGCTCGTTGACGCTTCTGTACTTCGGCATGATGACTCGCATCTCATGTCCAAGTTCATTGACGGCCTGTGGCAGGGCGCCAGAAACGTCGGCAAGGCCGCCGGTTTTCGCAAAAGGCTCAACTTCACTTGACACGAAGAGAATGTTCAGAGGTTTTGACATTCAGGAAGAGGTTCAAGAGAGCGAAAATTCTCGCAAAAACATCTTAAATGTAAAAAATTTGGGGCTAAGAAGCAATTCAGAGCTCACACTAACGAGTTCCATCTACTCCTTCTCGCAGGCGACAGGCTCCACTCTCGGATCGTGATTTTGTAATTCAACTAGAATTCTCCTAGATGTAATTCGTGAGAGCTTAATCAATGAATCTCTAATTTCAACTCGGAGCGAAAATGGAAACCATAACCTCTTGCAAGACCGTCGAACGAACTGTAACCAATGTTTGCTAATAGCGTTACCACTCTCTGCTGATACAGAGTGATTTGTGAGGCAAAAATTTCTTGACATTCAATCTCCAATTTCCTATATTCGTTTTGAATTTAAGCTGCGATTTGTATCAACACTAGTTTCAGGAGTAAGGCCTATTTGAGGATTCGTTAAGGGTTTGTTGGACTGCTGAAGGCAGTCGTTGGTAAGGGAAACATATCCTGCCGAGAGATTGTTGAATGCAGTGAAGCGCAGGGAAAGTGGCTGCGGTCCCTTAAACGAATTCGATGGTGGAGTTACTCCTTTTTTGTTTCTAAACCCCACCTCCCCCAGCTCGTTGCAGACCGAGCCGCCCGAACGTACACTATCCCACGAGAGAATAATTTCAGAGGTGATGTTGAAGAATCTCTTCCAGCTGAAAGCGACGCGACAGACTGTCGTTCTTTTTGCCGCACAGATCATCAACGCGCTTCTCGGCGTTGCAGTGACGGGTATGAACGCGCGTGCTCTCTCGGTTGAGGAATACGGGCTTTTCTCCTTTGCACTGGTTCTTATCCTCTTCGTCGCGTGGTTCTTTGATTTCGGGTTCTTCTCCGCAGGGTCGAGAATTGTCGCGCTCGCCAAAGACAAAATCGAGGAACGGAAAATTGTAGGGACACTCATTGTCCTTTGTCTCATTCTTGGAGTTGGGTTCTCGATCGTCCTGTTTGCTCTTAGTCTCTTCGTCGATTCGATGTTCAGAACAAACGTCGGATCGCTTCTTTTCACTCTTGCGCCGCTCGTTATTGTTTTTCCATTTCAGACGATGTTTGTTGCTGTTTTGCGCGGAAGTAATGAGATTGGCAAACTGGCGACCTACACGATTCTCCCCCGTCTACTTTATCTTTGCGCGATTCTTCTGGCAATCAGTATTTCGGCGCTTACGCTTTCATTTACGCTTGTGTTGAACGTGACGACTCTTATTGTAGCCACGGCTCTCATAGGTGCTGCGTCGAAACCGATTTTTCGTGCGTGGAGAGACCAACTCGGTCGAATCCTCACTGAGACAAAGCAATACGGGTTGCATGTTTATTCCGGGACGCTTGTGGACAACCTGACATTCGGCAGCGATAAGATTCTCATCTTATACTTTCTTGAACCCGTCGCTGTCGGTCTGTACTCCGTCGCACAGACATTGACCATGCCGATTTCATTGATGTCACGGTCTTTGGCAACTGCCGCGTTCAAGGACTTTACGACCTACGACAGGATCCCCCTCAGACTAAATCTCCTGAATTTTGTTTGGCTCCTCGGGGCAGGGACCGTGCTCATCCTGCTCGGAGATTTTCTGGTTGTGAAAATTTTCGGCGCCAAGTATTTCAACGCGCTCGCTGTGGTTCCACTCCTGACTGCCTCGGCGGTGTTCACTGGGTTGAACCAGCTCTATCATAGTTTTCTCATGGCTCATCGACAGGGGCGCTACATTCGGAACATGTCAATTGCCTCTTCGTCGGTCAATGTTATCGGGAATATCATTCTTGTTCGTGAATACGGGTTAAAAGGTGCTGCGTTTTCTGCTGTGCTGACTTATGTCGTGAACTACGTGATGAATATTTATTACTATCAGAAAACCATTACCTCGTTGATCACTGTTCGGTCATGAATTTGGTTTTTGTGGCATCCGTCCTGGGGGTGCTCCTTCTTTCGGCATTTTCGGCAGTCGGTGGAACGGGGGTGGGTCAATACCG